>JAGBUT010000190.1 GCA_017630695.1 Clostridia bacterium | reverse complement strand
CTTTGAGGGTCTTACACCCGTAAGCACACCCCAAGGCGGAGTGTAACCCGTAAGCTCTGACAATGCGGCAAAAATAAGCTGTGCCGTTTTAAGTTCGCTTTTATCACGAAGCTCATTTTCAGAAGCCTCAACCAAAGCTTCAAGCTCTTTCTTTCTGCCGTCAATTTCAGCGTAAACCTCGATTCTGTTTCCACCCTCAACGGGGATGCAACGGGTTACAACTTCTTTTGAATCCGCGCCTTCTCCGTCGTAGACTATATTAATTTTTTCGTTAGGGAAATAGACCCTGCAGAGATTTTCGCATTCATAGTGAAAATCATGCCCGAAAATTCTTAATATCACTTATTTTACCATCCTTCTGATATACCAGTTACGTGTTCTTTCTCTGTCAAGAGTTGTTTCACGGTTATGACCCGGAAGCACTCTGTAATCCCCCTCGAGAGCAATCAGCTTTTTGAGGGAGTCAATCATCATTTCTTCGTTACCGCCGTAAAGGTCTGTTCTGCCTGCGGTCATACAGAAAAGAGTGTCTCCGCTGACAATCACACGGTCATTATCAATGATATAGCAAACACTGCCCATTGTGTGACCCGGTGTGCTGACAACTGTGATTTTCTCTTCACCGAGGAAAAGCTCATCACCGTCATTGAGAATTATATCTGCTTCAACGGGAAGCTGGTGCTCGGGGAAGTTATTTTTTGCAAGGCTCTTCTCGGGGTCAAGCAGGAAATCTGCATCATCCTTATGAATTACAACCTGCGCACCCGTTGCCTCTTTCAGACCGTGAACTCCGAATATATGGTCAAAATGACCGTGAGTAAGCAGAATATATTTAAGCTCACCCATCCCCGCTTCATCAAAAGCATCAGCAATTTCATCATTGAAATAAGCAGGGTCAACAATTGCAGATTCACCCGTTTTTTCATCAACAAGTAAATAGCAATTCGCAAATATTTCGTGACCGAGGTCAATTCTTGTAATCTTCATCGGTTAACCTCTTCAGTTTTTATTCCAGATATCCGTATCCATTACGATGGTTACGGGTCCGTCGTTATTAATTTCAACAAGCATATCCGCGGCAAAGACACCCGTTTCAACTTTTGAAACACCGTTGTTTCGCAAACATTCGCAGAAGAAACGATAAAGTCTGTCAGCTTCTGTAGGGGGTGCAGAATCGGTGAACGAAGGTCTGTTGCCCTTTTTGATATCAGCACAAAGAGTAAACTGCGAAACCACAAGAATTTCACCGCCAATATCAAGAACACTCTTATTCATCTTGCCGTTTTCATCTTCAAAAACACGGAGCTTTGCAATTTTGGATGCAAGGAGCTCTGCCTGCGCATCGGTATCGCCGTTCATAACGCCGAGAAGAACGTTATATCCTTTACCGACACTGCCTTTTATTTCACCGTCAACGCTGACGGATGAATTTTTAACTCTCTGAACTACAGCTCTCATAATTCACCCCGTAATCACACACCTGAACGCTCGATATTGAGAACACCGTTGACCTTGGAAAGCTTTGCTACAAGGGCATTGAGATGTTCAACGCCGTTAACCGAAACGGTAACCATAACGTTCGCTCTGCCATCTTTGGTATTTCTTGTGCTGATATCGTTAATCATAATGTGCATATTTGCAAGCAGACTCGAAACGTCGGCAAGCAGACCGATTCTGTTGAGGCAAAGGATGCTGAGTGTGCACTTGAACTCTTCTTTGATATTCGTATCCCAATATGCGGTAATCCATCTTTCAGGCTCACCTGCTTTTGAAATATCAACGGGAACGTTGGTACAGTTTTTGGTGTGAATTGAAACACCATGACCTCTTGTTATGAAGCCGATAATTTCATCACCCGGAAGAGGATTGCAGCAACGGGAGAATTTGATGAGGCAGTTATCGATACCTTCAACAACAACGCCCTCTTTGCTCTTTGTGCGTTTTTTCGCAGGAGCAACAGTAACAATGGGCTCATCGCTCTTTGTAAGCTTTGCATAGTCCTCTTTAATTTTGGGCATCATTCGCATCAGCGAAATACCACCGTAACCGATTGCCGCATAAAAATCGTCAACGGTCTTGCAGTGCTGACGCTCTGCAATCTTTTCGATAAATTCATCAAAATCGGCATCCGAAAGTCTAATGAAGTTACGTCTGAACTCCTTCTCGACCTCGTTCTTACCTTCTGCGATATTTTCGTCTCTGCGTTCTTTTTTATACCACTGTCTGATTTTTGCTCTCGCCTGACTTGTTTTGACGATTTTAAGCCAGTCTCTGCTCGGGCCCTTACCCTGAGCTGACGAGGTAAGAACCTCAACAATCTCACCTGTTTTAACTTTATAATCAAGCGGAACGATTCTGCCGTCTACCTTTGCACCAACCATCTTGTTACCGACGGCAGAGTGGATGGCATAAGCAAAGTCGATAACTGTTGCACCCATCGGAAGGTTGAAAACGTCACCCTTGGGAGTGAACACGAATACCTCTTCGGGAACAAGGTCACTCTTGATTGTTGAAACAATATCTTCAACGTTTTCGCTGTCACTCTGGCTTTCAAGAAGCTGTCTTATCCACGCAAGACGCTCTTCAAACTTCTGAGTGCCGTTGACACCGAGCTTATATTTCCAGTGGGCTGCGATACCGTATTCAGCGGTATGGTGCATATCCCACGTTCTTATCTGAACTTCAAAAGGAATACCCTCTTTGCCCAGGACGGTTGTATGAAGCGACTGATACATATTGGGCTTCGGGGTTGAGATATAATCTTTGAATCTGCCGGGAATGGGCTTGAACATATCGTGAATAACACCAAGACAGTTATAACAGTCTATTACGGATTCAACGATGATTCTGACGGCATAGATATCATAGATTTCATCGAAATTTTTATTGCGCATATACATTTTGCGGTAGATACCGTGAACGGATTTGATTCTGCCGCTGACCTGCGCACCTGTTACAAGGGAGTGAATTCTCTCTTCAATTCTGTCTTTAATATCGGCGAGATAGTCGTTTCTTGAACGGCTCTGTGCCTCAAGATTTTCTTCAATCTCGTGATATGCAACGGGGTCAAGATAACTGATTGACAAATCCTCAAGCTCTTCTTTAATCGGTCTGATACCGAGACGGTGAGCAATGGGAGCATAGATTTCAATTGTTTCGAGTGCAATTTCTCTGCGTCTCTGCTCGGGTTTGAACATAAGAGTACGCATATTGTGAAGTCTGTCAGCAAGTTTAATGATGATGACTCTGATATCTCTTGACATCGCAAGAAGCATTTTGCGGATATTTTCTGCCTGCTGTTCTTCTTTCGTCTGCAGAGGCACCTTGCCAATTTTTGTAACACCTTCAACAAGGTCGGCAACCGTTTCACCAAAAGCCGACTTGACGTCGTTATACGTCATTTTCGTATCTTCAACCGTATCGTGAAGAATGGCGGCAATAACCGATGCATCATCCATGCCGAGCTTTGAAAGAATAATAGCTACGTTCAGCGGATGCATAATGTAAGGCTCGCCCGAAAGACGCTTCTGGCCCTCGTGAGCATTTGATGCAAGGTCACATGCTTTTTTTACGTTTGCAAGTTCCTCCTCGCTATAAGATTTGGAAACCCTCGCAATAAGCGCATCAAAGCATTCCTGCGGATTGGTATATTCGGTTATCGGTTGGCTGTTGAAATCTTTCATAATATCACCTGCGATAGGATAAAATCAGATAAGTTTCTTGATTCTTTTCATAATTTCCGAATCCTCAAGATTAACTTTAGGAGGATTATGCGGCACGTAAACTCTGTTATCCTCATCAACTGAAAGTATGCCCATTTCAAGCATAATCTCAACTGATGCAGTTATTGCCGCAAGTTTCGAGCCGTCATCGCCTAAACGTACACAAAGCATCTCACTGTAATTATCAACAAGCGGTCTGGATTTAATGCTTTTGAACACGGCAACCTGAAGCTCTCTGTCAGGCAGAAGCTTTTCAGCCTGCTCTTTTGCAAGTTTTTCGCCTCTGGCAAATTTTTCATAAAGTGAAATTGAAGAAAGAACTTTTTCTTCATCTGTATTTGAGGGACGAATACCTCTGACAATAACCGAAACCCTTGTTTCACCGTTATAGACGTTTTTATCAAGGTTAACGGCAAGGTCAACTATATCCCCTCTCTCAAACGGGAATCGTTTCTCAGGCATTCCGAAATAAACAACGCCTGTTCTCGTTCCGTTTTTGGAAACAGTCATTCTGACGTGTCTGCCTTCTGAAACGCCCGAAACATCTTCAATCTTCATTCCGAAAAGACCGAAGCAAGGCTGCTGGTTGCCTGCTCCGAAGGGTTCGAGAAGTGAAAGAGACGAAAGCAAATCAAGGCTCACGGATGAGGGAAGCAACTTGCAATCGATTTTCTGAAGAGCAAAAGGCATATCAATATCAGCGGCATAACCGTTGATTCTTTTTCTGAATTCATTTATCTTTGACGAACGCAATCCGACACCTGCCGCAAGAGTG
>JAGBUT010000189.1 GCA_017630695.1 Clostridia bacterium | reverse complement strand
TTTTATGGTATCAGCAGGCGATTTCAGAAACGGCGTAACCTTCGAAATGGAAGGCCAGGTTTATCAGATTATCGAATTCCAGCACGTTAAGCCCGGTAAAGGCGCTGCTTTCGTAAGAACAAAGATCAGAAACGTTATCGGCGGTGCTGTTGTTGAACGCACTTTCAACCCCACCGATAAGTTCCCCACCGCTTACATCGAGCGCAAGGAAATGGAATATTCATATGAAGACGGCGGTCTTTACTACTTTATGGACCCCGAAACCTATGATATGGTTCCCATCGGTCAGGATACTCTTCCTGATAACTTCAAGTTCGTTAAGGAAAACGAAACTTGCCGCGTTCTTTCCTATAAGGGCAGCGTTTTCGGTGTTGAACCCCCCACAACCGTTACTCTTCAGGTAACAAAGACTGATCCCGGCTTCGCAGGCAACACTGCAACTAACGCAACAAAGCCCGCAACAGTTGAAACCGGCGCAGAGGTTAAGGTTCCCCTCTTCATCGATGAAGGTGAAATGATTATGATCGACACCCGTACAGGCGAATATCTCAGCCGTGCATAAATAATTTTTTTGGAGGACAAAGAAATGACTCTGACTGAAAAAGTTGCTTATCTCAAAGGTCTTGCAGAAGGTCTCGCTCTTGATGAGAGCAAGCCCGAAATCAAAGTTATCAAAGCTATGATGGATATTCTTGATGACCTTGCACTCACAGTTGCTGATCTCGAAGACGGCATGGATCTCATCTCTGAACAGCTTGACGCTGTTGATGAAGATCTCGACGAGCTCGAAGGCTTCGTTTACGAAGAGTTCGATGATGACGACGATGATTGCTGCTGCGACGATTGCTATGACGACGAGGAATTCTATGATGTAGAATGCCCCGCTTGCCACGAAGTTATCGGTATCGATATCGACACACTTGAAGAAGGAAGCATTGAATGCCCCAACTGCGGCGAGCTTCTTGAATTCGAATGTGACTGCGATTGCGACGATTGCTGCGAATAATCAAAAAAATTAACGGGTGGATTTGTTCCACCCGTTTTTTTATTGCTTATTAAATTAAAACTTGCTGATACTGTCAACGTAGCCTGTTCTTTTTTGAAGAGTTGTTGACGAAATCTGTGCAATATAAACTTTATCTTCGCCTTCTTTATTGCGGCAAACGATAAATGATTTCGGCAAATCATAACAAACGTTTTCAACAATACCTGCTTTTTCAGCTTTGGCAAGATAATTTCTTGTGTTTTTTGAAACTGTTGTAGTGTCAAGGTCAAAAATACCGATAATATCATCGAAAATTATAACCTTATCCATACCGAGATGAAGATACATAATTTACCCCATTTCGCTTATTTTTCCGTCCTTTACTTCAAAGGCTTTACCTTTTTTTGAGCGAAGAAGAGTTGACGGGTCGCAGCAAGTAATAAATACCTGCCAATTATCAAGATAGTTGAGAATGAAGGTCTGTCTGCCTTCATCAAGCTCACTCATAACGTCATCAAGAAGCACAACGGGGCATTCACCCGTTATTTTTTCTATTATTGACGCCTCACCGAGCTTTAAAGCAAGAGCACACGATCTTTGCTGACCTTGTGAACCATAAATTCTGACGTCTTTGCCGTTAAGCGTGAGAACAATATCGTCAGTATGCGGTCCTGCGTTGGTATAAAGTCTTTTAAAATCAGCTTCTCTTGATTTAACAATATTTTCTTTAAGTTTTTCTTTGATTTCTTTTTCAGAGATATTTTCCTTTGAAAAATCATACCAGAACGAAAAAACTTCTCTGCCGGAACTTATACCTTTATATATATCAGCAGAAAGTTCTTGAAGCTTTTCAATATAATCAAGGCGATATTTTATTATTTTTGCGCCGAGAGAAGCCAATTCTTCATCCCACGGCTCAAAATACATCATATCAAACTTTTTCTCGGCATATTTTTTCAAAAGCGCATTTCTCTGATCAAGCACACGCAGATATCTTGACATTATAACGGCATAATTAGGCTTGATAAGGCTTAATGCTATATCAAGCATCTTACGTCTCTCTGAAGGTCCATCCTGAACGATTCCGAGGGTATTAGGTGAAAACACAACGGCAAAAAATTTGCCCATCATAACTCTCGGGGATTCTTCTTTTACTCCGTTAAGCTCGATTTCTTTGCGACGACTGATTTTCATCACTGCATTTTGTTCACGCTGTTGTGAATAAAACACAGTTCCAATTTCAGCCTCATCACTGCCCTGCTGAATAAGCTGGGCATTTTTTCTTGCCCTGAAGCTGTAAAAACCGGTCATCATCCAGATGCTTTCGATAATATTTGTCTTTCCCTGACCGTTTTCACCATAAATAACGTTCATTTCGGGATGAGGAGTAAATTCAACGAGATCAATATTTCTGAATTTTTTTGCGGAATGGAAGCTTATTATCAAATTGTACCATTCCTTTCAAAAAAATTTAAAAAGCAGGGCGATTTTTAAAAACCGCCCTTAAACTCAATCAACAATATAACGAACTCTTTCATATTCGGCGCTGTCTCCCTTGCGAAGCTTTTTGCCTCTCATTGTGCAAACCTCACCGTTAACTTTGACTTCGCCTTCCTGAATAACAATTTTAGCGTGACCGCCTGATTGAACTGCGTCATTCATTTTAAGGAAAGCGTCAAGTCTTATAAAATCGGTATCAATTTTTTTGATAATCTTCTGTTTTTCTGCTACTTTAACTTTAATTTTCATTTTTCAGCCTCACGGGAAGAATAAGGAAGATGAAATTATCACCTTCGGTGGGAACAATAAGAATGGGAGAAACAGCACCGTTAAGCATAATTTTAACTTCGTCTGTATCACAAACTTTGAGTGCATCAAGCATATACTTATTATTAAAACCTATTGTGCAGCTTTCACCCTCAATCTTTGCAGGAATCTTATCGTTTGCAGTACCGAGAGAAGTAATGCTGGAGATTTTAATCATATTATCGCCAAAAACGCACTTAACGGGGCTTTTAATCTTATCTGTGATGATAAGTGAGGTTCTGTCTATACTGTCGATAAGGCTTCTTGTATCAACGTTAATAACAGTCTTTGTTGATGAGGGAATAGCAGCCTTATAGTTAAGGAATTCACCGTCAAGGAGACGTGAAATAACGCTGTAACCGTTTACGCTGAAGATAATATGTCTCTTACCAACTTCAATTGTGATAGGATCTTCATTTGAATTCATAAGCTTAACAACTTCTGAAAGTGTTTTTGCAGGAACAACAAATGAAAGATTTTCA
>JAGBUT010000188.1 GCA_017630695.1 Clostridia bacterium | reverse complement strand
GAGTTGAACGGAAGCATAAAAGCAATCTGCGGAACGTTGACTCCCTCTGCAATCGCCTCATCAAACACCTTGAACAGCACTTCATATGCAGGTTGCCAAGTGAAAGTGCCGTTTGTGCAGTCAAAGATTATAACGTCAACACCTGCATCGGCAATCATCTCTGCGTGTTTTCTGACAACGTATTCATCAAGATTCTGATAATAACCGAAAAGCGGCTCGTTCCAATGGTAGGGTTTACCGCTTGGAGTATTTTCCCAGATGGGATTTGAAAAATCACGCACCGCCTCGGGATTGATTGAAAGAAGCTCCGTTACGTTATCAGCTTCAAAGCCCGATGCAAAATTATAATGCCAGAGCCAATAGAAAAGACCGACGAATTTCTCTTTATCTGTTCCGCCGACCTCACTGTAAGTCGGGAGAGTTCTTCCTAAACCGTCAACCGCAACCCACGTATCGGGTCTTACGTTTCCGTAAGCGTTTTCGTTGATATTCTTCGTGCCGAAGAGATAAACGTTAAACATTGAGGGAATCATAAAAACAGCTGTCAAAAAAGACAGAACAGCTTTGAACACCGATGACATTTTTTCACCTCCGATATTTATGTTTTTTTTATAAATTTTACTTTATAAAAAGTCAATAAAATAAAAAGGCAGTTGTCACTGCCTTTATCTGCCGTAAAGTTTTGTAATTGAAAATAATTTCTTTGCAATGTCGGGCGAAAAATCGCTTTCAAGCGCACGCCAACACCAATTGCCGTGAGGTACAGACGGTATATTCATCCTCGCATCACTGCCGAGACCGAGTAAATCCTGCATTGTCAAGATAACTGTATCCGCTACGCTACCCATTGCAGATTTTATAACACCTTCAGCAAAGCCTTCTTCAACGTTTAAGCGCAGATATTTTTTTGCATATTCCACGTCGTCTGCAGGTGCGTTATCGAGCCAGCCTGCAAGAGTATCGTTATCGTGAGTGCCGATATAGACAACACAGTTTCTGTCATAGTTATGCGGAAGATAATCGCTCTCTTCTCTGCTGTCAAAAGCAAATTGCAGAATTTTCATCCCGGGGAAGCCCGTTTTTTTCATAAGCTCACGCACTTCGTCATCAACAAAACCCAAATCCTCGGCAATGATATCGGGTTTGCCGATTTCCGATTCAATCGCTTCAAAAAGCTCTGCCGACGGTCCGTTTCGCCAGAAACCGTTAACTGCATTCCGACTGCCTGCAGGCACGGAATAATAGCTTGAAAAACCTCTGAAATGGTCAATCCTGACCTTATCAAACATCCTGAGCGAATGGCTGATTCGCTTTATCCACCAGCGGTAGCCGTCTTTTTTCATATAGTCCCAATCAAAAACAGGATTGCCCCAAAGCTGACCTTCATCGCTGAAACCGTCAGGAGGCACACCGGCAACGTTTACGGGATTACCGTTTCCATCAAGCTCAAAAAGATTCGGATTCTCTATAACGTCAGCACTGTCGTGAGCAACGTATATAGGCAAATCTCCGATTATTTTTATTCCTTTTGAATTGGCATATTCTTTCAAATTATACCACTGGGAACAAAAGATAAACTGTATGATTTTATACAGCCTTTCATCCGCTTCACAGCAAGATAAAGGGTTATCTTTTTTCGCCATAAACAAAGAATAGTCATTGAGCCAGAAAGAATTTTCAGCGCAGAAGCTTTTGTATTCATCTGTTTCTTTAAATCTCGGAACAATGTTTTTCAAAACCGAAATACGGTTTGCAAAAATTTTGCCGTAATCCGTTTTCCGAGGGTCACTGCCCCAATCAACGGTCTCAAACTCTGCCCTTTTCAGCAGACCTTCATCGCAGAGAAAATCCAAATCAATCATATAAGGATTGCCTGCAAAAGCAGAAAACGATTGATACGGCGAATCACCGAATCCCGTGTGCCCGACAGGCAGTATCTGCCACAGTTTCTGACCTGCACTCTCAAGAAAATCGACAAAATCATAGGCTGATTTGCCGAGTGTGCCGATACCGTAAGGTGACGGCAAGGAGGTTATATGAAGCAAAATTCCGCTTTTTCTCATACTGTGCCAATCGCTTTCGACGTATCTTTATCAAAAAAATGTGCAGTATTGCAATCAAACAAAAGTCTCACCGTTTCACCCGAGGCAATTTTCCTATCCGTTCTGATACGTGCAATGCATCTGCGTGAGCCTACGTCAAAATAAACGTTGACCTCTCCGCCCGTCATTTCGGCAATTTCTGCTTTTGCGGTTATAACGCAGTTTTCTTCGGCTATTTCTCCGCCCGTATGCTCCGTTATATGCTCGGGTCGGATGCCGAGAATAACTCTGCGATTTTCGTACGATGCGAGATTCTTCGCTTTTGCCGAAGGAATACGCATCATTTCACCTGAAAACTCTACATAAAAAATCTTCCCCTTGCGTATCACGGTGCAGTCAATGAAGTTCATTCTCGGAGAACCGATGAACCCCGCAACAAACATATCCGCAGGCTCGGAATACAGCTTTTGAGGAGTGTCATATTGTCTGATAACGCCCTTATCCATAACGGCAATTCTGTCCGCCATAGTCATCGCCTCCGTCTGGTCGTGGGTGACGTAAACAAAGGTTGTCTGCAGACGTTTATGAAGCATCGTAATCTGACTTCTCATTTCCGTGCGAAGCTTTGCATCAAGATTCGAAAGAGGTTCGTCGAGCAGAAATACCTTCGGATTTCTCACCATCGCTCTGCCAAGAGCAACTCTCTGCCTCTGACCGCCTGAAAGAGCACCCGGTCTGCGGTCAAGATACGGCTCGATATTAAGAATCGATGCCGCCCAACGCACTTTTTCATCGATTTCTTTTTTCGGCATTTTGCGGAGTTTGAGGGCAAAAGCCATATTCTTATAAACACTCATATGCGGATAAAGGGCATAGCTTTGAAAAACCATTGCTATATCTCTGTCCTTCGGAGCAATATTATTCACCTTTTTATCATCGATATAAAGTTCGCCGCCTGATACGTCCTCAAGCCCTGCAATCATACGCAGGGTTGTTGATTTTCCGCATCCCGACGGACCGACAAGCACAACGAATTCCTTATCCTTTATCTCAAAAGACAAATCGGGAATAACGGTCACCTTTCCGTCATCAAAACTTTTGATAACGTTTTTGAATTTTATCGAAGCCATTCGCTCACCTACCCTTTAACTGCGCCTGCTACAACGCCCTTTATGATATATTTCTGACAGAAAAGATAGAACACTATTATAGGCACAATTGCAAGAACAAGCATCGCCATAAGTGCACCCATATCCTTGTTGCCGTAACCACCCGTCAAAGCCATCTGCACCGCAACGGGCAGAGTTCTCTTTTCGCCCGAGCCAAGAACAAGATAGGGCAAAAGATAATCGTTCCATACCCACATCGCATTGAGGATCGCAACGGTTATGGCCGTTGGTCGGAGTATCGGAAAAACAATCATAAAAAAGGTGCGTATCGGGTCGCATCCGTCGATAACCGCTGCCTCTTCAATTTCTGTCGGAATACTTTTGATGAATCCGCTGAACATAAAAACAGATAACCCCGAACCAAATCCGAGATATATAAAAACAATACCGCTTATGCTGTTAAGATTAAGTTCAAATGCAAGATAAGTGACCGTATACATAACCATCTGAAACGGAACAATCATACTGAACGTAAAAAGATAATAGAGCAGCTTTGTGAATCGGTTACCGACTCTGACGATATACCACGCCGCCATTGAAGTGAGAAGAACTATCCCTGCAACCGAAATTACCGTTATCAAAAGCGAATTAACAAACGCTGAAAGAAAATCCGACTGCGTGAAGCCTTTTATAAAATTATCAAAGCCTGCAAATTTTTCACCCACCGGCAAAGAAAACGGCTCGTCAGAAATAAAAAAATTGCCTTTGAATGAATTCATCAGCACGATGAAAACGGGTGAAATAAACAAAGCCGTAAGGAGAAAAAGAACAGCATAAACCGTTGCATTGTTTTTTCGTGATTTGCTTTTCATCAATGCTTTATCTCCTTTCGGCTTGTTACCCGAAGCTGAACAAAAGCGATTGCCGCTGCAAGCAAGAAGAAAATAACCGCCTTTGCCTGACCCATGCCGTGCCATTCGGCAAGGCGCAGCCCCGTATGGTCATAAAACGTTTTATATATATCAAGAGCAAGAAGCGAAGTGTCCGCAGACTTGCCGTTGAGCGCAAGATTCTGATCAAAAAGCTTGAACGAATTGGTCAGCGTCAGAAAAGTGCATATTGTTATTGACGGCATAACCATCGGTATCGTTATTCCGAAAAGCTCTCTTGATGACGATGCACCGTCGATTGCCGCAGCCTCGTGAATGTGTGCCGGAATATTCTGCAGGCCTGCAATATATATAATCATCATATAGCCTATCATCTGCCAATTCATAAGCACAACAAGACCCCAGAAGCCGTAGCTCGGGTTATAGGTTATATCCACACCGAAAATTCCGAGAATTCCGTTAATTATCAGACTCCATATATGACCGAGGACAATGCCGCCGATAAGATTCGGCATAAAGAAAACCGTTCTGAAAAAGTCAGTGCCTTTAAGCCCCTTTGTGAGCAGAAGCGCAATTGAAAAAGCAATAACGTTAACTGAAATAATCGAAACTGCAGTAAATTTGACTGTCAACCAAAGCGAATTCAGAAAAGTTTCATCCTGCGTAAAAACTCTGATGTAGTTTGCAAGTCCCACCCACTCGCTTGAATCAACTGTTCTGAAATGGGTGAACGAAAGATAAATACCCACCAGGAACGGAACGGCAAATGCAATCGCAAATGCAGCAACAACAGGCAGAATGAAAACGGGGAAATATTTTTTTAACGATTTGTGCATTCAATCATCTCCGCAGATTGGGAATCGCACGAGGCGACTCCCCACAACTCAGATATATTATGAGCCGAATTCTTTCTTCCATTCGTCAACAGCGTGTTTTTTGACCTCATCCCATTTCATCACACCCTGCGCATAGCGAAGCAAAGCAGTACCGAGGCTGTCTTTGTAATTCTGGCTGGGAAAAACGGTGAAATTCCACGGAATATTCGTTACGCCCTCTTTATTCATCCACCGCATAACTTCCCTCGCAAGAGGGTCATCAGGAGTATCGTTTTCGGTGAAAGTGTCAAAAGGAGCAATAAAACCAAGCTCATCGCTTACAAATTTTTTGCCCGTTTCAG
>JAGBUT010000187.1 GCA_017630695.1 Clostridia bacterium | reverse complement strand
GGTGTGCGCCTGCTCCCCGGCATGACAATTGCCATCGAGCCCATGATTAATCTGGGTGGTGCAGGCATCAGGCAGTTGCCTGACGGTTGGACTATCAAAACCAAAGACGGTTCGCTTTCAGCCCACTTTGAGCATACCGTGGCCATCACATCAGACGGCCCCGTTATTCTCACGAAGATTTAAGGTGAGAGATATGCTTGAAAGAGGCAGAGTGGTTATTTCCCTTGCAGGAAGAGATAAAGACAAGCTTCTTGCGGTTATGCAGGAAGAAAACGGTCTGGTTCTCGTCTGCGACGGAAAAGAACGTCCGGTCGATAGACCTAAAAGCAAGAATATTCGTCACGTTGAGATAACTCAGTCTTTGCTCAGTGAAGAAGAGATCGCAACGAACAGAGCGCTCAAAAAAGCACTCGGACGATTAAGTGCAGAAATTAACGGCAACACTTAGGAGGTTACTATGTCTAAGCAGGACATGATCGAGATTGAAGGTACGGTAGTAGAATCATTGCCCAACGCAACTTTTCAGGTTGAGTTGGAAAACGGTCACAGAATATTGGCTCACATTTCCGGTAAGCTTCGTATGAATTACATCAAGATTCTTCCCGGTGATAAAGTGACGGTCGAAATGTCGCCATACGACCTCACAAAGGGCCGCATCACATGGCGTTCTAAGTAAATTCAAGGAGGTATTCTAATATGAAAGTCAGACCTTCTGTCAAGAAAATTTGCGAAAAGTGCAAAATCATTAAGCGCAAGGGAAAAGTAATGGTTATCTGTGAAAATCCCAAGCACAAGCAGCGCCAGGGTTAATCCCGGCGAAAACCAATTTAATTTGGAGGTGCAACTGACAAATGGCGCGTATATCAGGTGTTGACCTGCCCAGAGAAAAGAGAGTAGAAATCGCTCTTACTTACATCTATGGTATTGGTCGTAAAACCGCTAGCGACATTATCGCAGCAACCGGCGTTGATCCCGACCTTAGAGTTAAGGATATGACTGAAGACGATGTTTCAAAACTTCGTGAGTACATTGACCGCAACATCAAGGTTGAAGGTGATCTTCGCAGAGAAACAGCTTTCGACATCAAGAGACTTGTCGAAATTCAGTGCTATCGTGGCGTACGTCATCGCAAGGGTCTCCCCGTAAGAGGCCAGCGTTCAAAGACAAACGCTCGCACACGCAAGGGTCCCAAGAAGACTATTGCAAACAAGAAGAAATAATTTAGGAGGGATATTATGGCTAAAGCAGCATCTAAAAAGACAACAGGCACACGCAGACGCCGTGAGCGCAAGAATATCGAGCGCGGCGCAGCCCATATCCAATCCACCTTTAACAACACAATCGTTACAATTACCGATACTCAGGGCAACGCAGTTTCATGGGCAAGCGCCGGTGAAATGGGCTTCAGAGGTTCAAAGAAGTCCACTCCCTTTGCTGCTCAGACTGCTGCCGAAACAGCCGCTAAGGCTGCTATCGAGCACGGCATGAAGACTGTTGAGGTTTATGTTAAGGGACCCGGTCAGGGACGTGAAGCTGCTATCAGAGCTTTACAGACAGCGGGTCTGGAGGTTAACATGATTAAGGATGTTACCCCCATTCCTCATAACGGATGCCGTCCGCCTAAGAGAAGGCGCGTGTAACCAGAATTATTTGGAGGTGTAACACAATATGGCAAGATATACCGGTGCGGTATGTAAACTCTGCCGTCGTGAAGGCAAGAAGCTCTTCCTTAAGGGCGAACGTTGCTATACCGGCAAGTGCGCATTTGAGCGCAGAGCATATGCTCCCGGCCAGCACGGTCAGAGCCGCAAAAAGGCAACTGAATACGGTCTCCAGCTTCGCGCAAAGCAGCAGGCTAAGCGTTATTACGGTATTCAGGAAGGCCAGTTCTACAAGTATTTCCTCATGGCTGAGCGTAAGCAGGGCGTAACAGGTGAAAACCTTCTTCGTATCTGCGAAAGCCGCCTTGACAACGTTGTTTATCTTCTTGGCTGGGCTAACTCCAGAGCAGAAGCAAGACAGCTTGTTACTCATGGTCATTATAAGGTAAACGGCAAGAAGGTCAACGTTCCTTCCTATCTCCTTAAGGCTGGCGATGAAATCGCTATCAAGGATAAAAGCAAGGAAAGCAGCAAGGTTCAGGCAACAGTTGAAGCAAATGCTTCCAGACCTGTTCCCCAGTGGCTTGACCTCAACGCAGAAGCTCTCACAGGTAAGGTTCTTGCTCTGCCCACTCGTGAGCAGATCATGGTTCCCGTTGAAGAGCATCTTATCGTTGAACTTTATTCTAAGTAATAACCTGAGTGAGGCGCCCTCAATACGGGCGTTTCTCGGGTGCTTGCTTAGAGACCACCAAAGCGTTTTTGAATGCATTTTGAGCAGGTATAAACCTGCCGTCATATAAGGAGGGTTTTGAATGATTGGTATTGAAAAGCCCAGAATTGAAACTGCAGAAATTTCAGCTGACGGCAAATACGGTCGTTTTGTTGTAGAGCCCCTCGAAAGAGGTTACGGAACAACTTTAGGCAACAGCCTCAGAAGAGTTCTTCTTTCCTCTCTCCCCGGCTATGCAATCACATCCGTTAAGATCGACGGTGTTCTGCACGAATTCACAACCATCCCCGGTGTCAAGGAAGACGTTACAGAGATTGTTCTTAATCTCAAGAACGTTATCCTCAAGATCCACGGTGATGGCCCCAAAACAATCTATATCGATGCAAACGGCGAGGAAGAAATCACCGCCGGCAGCATCAAAACCGATTCAGAGGTTGAAATCCTCAACCCCGAACTTCACATCGCTACTCTCAATTCCGATGCACACGTAAGCATGGAGCTTACATGCGATAAGGGCAGAGGCTACGTCTCCGCAGAGAGAAACAAGCAGATGATGCAGTCCGTTGTTATCGGCGTTATCGCAATTGACTCAATTTACACACCTGTGTTAAAGGTTAACTACACAGTCGAGAACACACGTGTTGGTCAGATTACTGACTACGACAAGCTCACCCTTGAAGTGTGGACTAACGGCACCATTAATGCAATGGAAGCTGTTTCTCTCGGCGCCAAGATCCTCAACGAGCACCTCAACCTCTTCGGTGACCTCTCAGGCGAGGCATACGATACAGAGGTTATGGTTGTCAAGAGTGACAGCGGCAAAGAAAAAGTGCTGGAGATGACCATTGAGGAACTTGACCTGTCTGTGCGTTCATTCAATTGCCTTAAGCGTGCTCAGATAAATACGGTTGAAGATTTGATCAGCAGAACCGAGGAAGACATGATGAAAGTCCGTAACCTCGGCAGAAAGTCTCTCGACGAAGTTGTTGCAAAGCTCAATTCACTTGGCTTTGACCTTCGCAGAGACGAGGAATGATGACCCGTTAAACGGTAAAGGAGTGTGAACTAAATGCCCGGTACCAGAAAGCTTGGCCGCACAAGTGACCATCGCAAGTCGATGCTCAGAGGCCTTGTAACCTATCTTTTGGAAAACGGCAGAATTGAAACCACCGTTACTAGGGCCCAGGAGGTTCGCGCAATGGCTGAGAAAATGATCACCATTGCTAAAGACGATTCTCTTCACTCAAAGCGCAAGGTTCTTGCATACGTCACAAAGGAAGACGTTGTTAAGAAGCTCTTTGATGAGATTGCCCCCAAATATAAGGAAGTTAACGGCGGTTATTGCCGCATAATCAAAACAGGTCCCCGTAGAGGCGACGCAGCTGAGATGTGCATCATCGAGCTTGTTTGATTATAAGATAGCTTTTTAAAAAAGAAACGCATTGCCGAGATTTTCTCAGCAATGCGTTTTTTGTTTATTAAATTATAAAACGGACTGCACAATGGTTTTGTGCAGTCCGTTTTCTTTTTTATCTTCCGTTTTTGTTGAGAAGGTTGTGCTTTTCATCCCAGAGTGCCTGAGAAAGGTCAACGTAATAATTATGGGGATTCTCGAATCTTGTAACCTCATCCCAAAGGGTTTCAACCTGAGCTGTGCAGTAATCCTTGATTTCCTGAATTGAGCGAGGCTTATAAACGCATTCGCCCTTAACAAAGATAGGTTCAAGAAGTTCGCGAACTGTGAAGTTTGTGATGGTCTTGCGCTTCCAGGTAAAGTCGGGGTCAAAAAGCTCATAGGGTTGAGTGTTATCAACAATCTCATCTGCAAGAGTGATAAGATCAGCGGCAGCCTTGCCTGATTCGTTGTCATAAAGACGGTAAACCCTTTTGTTGCAGGGGGTTGTGATTTTTGCAACGTTTTCACTGAGTTTAATTTTCGGAACGTCAATGCCATCCTTCTTAACGGCAACAAGCTTGTAAACACCGCCGAGAACAGGGCTTGACGATGAGGTGATGAGTCTTTCACCTACACCGAAGGAGGTAACCTGCGCACCTTGAGCCATCATATCCTTGATGATATATTCATCGAGGGAGTTGGAGGCGACGATGCCGCAATCAGGATAACCTGCATCATCAAGCATTTTTCTTGCTTTGCGTGAAAGATAAGCAATGTCACCGCTGTCAATGCGAATTCCCTTGGGTCTCTTGCCGAGAGGCTTGAGCACCTCGTCGAAAACCTTGATAGCGTTGGGGATACCTGACTTGAGAACGTTATATGTATCAACAAGAAGTGTGCAGGAATCGGGATATTCTTTTGCATATGCAGTAAATGCTTCGAGCTCGGAATCAAAAAGCTGAACCCAGCTGTGAGCCATTGTGCCGAGTGCGGGAACACCGAACTGCTCGTCCGAAATAGTACAAGCAGTACCTGCGCAGCCACCGATATATGCAGCTCTTGCACCGTAGATAGCACCGTCAAAGCCCTGCGCTCTGCGTGAACCGAATTCAAGAACAGCCCTTCCGTTGGCGGCTCTGCAGATTCGGTTTGCTTTGGTTGCAATCAGACTTTGGTGATTGATGCAAAGAAGAACCATTGTTTCAATAAACTGCGCCTGAATAACGGGGCCTTTAACTTTGATAATCGGCTCACCGGGGAAAATGGGTGTGCCTTCAGGGATTGCCCATACGTCGCAACAGAATTTGAAGTTGCGAAGGTAATCGAGGAATTCTTCTCCAAAACCCTTTGAACGAAGATAGTTTATATCATCATTTGTGAAAGTGAGATTTTTCAGATATTCAACAAGCTGTTCGACGCCTGCCATAATAACAAAACCGCCGCCATCAGGAACTTTTCTGAAGAACATATCAAAATATGCAACAGTATCTTTGAAGTTGTTTTTGAAATATCCGTTTGCCATGGTGATTTCATAGAAATCGGTCAGCATGGTGAGGTTACGGTTTAATTCCATCGGTCATACCTTCTTTTAAAGAAATTATTCAGAGTGTGTAAAATCTGTATAATAAAACAATAACAAAAAAGAAAAGAAAAATCAATATTAACGCAGAATAAATAAAAATATTATAATAAATAATACAGAATGTTATTATGTGAATATATGAAAAAATATTCATAACAGAGCAAATAAGCGGTAATCTTATAAATATTTATAAGAAAATGTTTAATATTCATTGCAAATTTTAAAAAAGATATTGAATTTTTTTTTGCAATGTGTTAGAATACATCCGCAAGAATGAAACAAAAAAACTGTATTAACGCATTCGAAATGCATACATGGTTATACAGATAGTATAATTTAGGTTAATAAAGAATGTAAACGGAGGACAAAAAATGAGAATCAGAAAACAGGCTCTCGGTGAACGCAACATTGTTGGTGCGAGAATTGAAGCAAGACGTAAGGAAATTAACATGAAACAGAAGGATCTTCTCACCCAGCTTCAGATTAAGGGCGTTGACCTCAACGCTTCAGGTCTTTCAAAGATGGAAGGTCAGCTTCGTTACGTTACAGACTTTGAGCTTAAGGCTCTTTCCGAAGTGCTCGGCATTTCCGTTACAGAGCTTCTCGGCATTGAAGAATAATTAATATTACTTACCCTCTTATATACAACTCCTCACGAAGCCTCATCTTTCCACAGGATGAGGCTTCACCCCTTTTAAAGAGAAAAAAGCGGTTCGCAAAGGTGTAACACCGATGAGAACCGCTTTGATTTTTTATTTTGCGAGAACCTTTACAATTTCGCCGATATAAACTTTATGGTAGTCGCCTGCGGCGTAGTTTTTATCAATCGTCTCATCCTCAAAACCTTTGGGGTCAATGAATTGAGATGCCATTTTGCGGCAAACGAGGGTATATTCCGCTTCTTTAAACGATACTGTGTTATCAATGAAAAGGGGTGTCAGGCCGGCATCGGCAACCTTGTCAGTATTTCTGCCGCTTTGTGAGCCGCAAATTTTGAGTGCATTTCTGAATTCCTCACCGTAAAAGGAGAGAGTGAAAAGCTCCTCTTTCTCAATAAATTCATAGGTGTATCTCTGCGGACGAATGAAAATAAACACGGCATCCTTGCCCCAGATTTCACCGAGACCGCCCCAGCTGACGGTCATTGTGTTGAATTTTTCTTCATTACCTGCGGTTACGAGACCCCAGCCGTCTGATATCAGTTCAACAGCACTTTTTTTAATCTCGCGGATATTGATTTCTTTCATAAAAACCTCCAGAATATTAATTGTATTTAAAATTTAACTTTTGTTTGGACATCGCAAAAAGCGACAAACGAATACTGTATAATTATACCATAAAGCATTATTTGATAAAAGTCAAATGTAAACAAGATTGAAACACAAGAATTTTATGCACACAGACAAACAAAAATTCACAGAGTGCTCATAAATCCTTATTGAATTTCGCTCAAAAAAATGTTAAAATAATAAAACAGGTAAATCCGTTAAGTCAGGAGGTTTATCAATTGGAAGATAAAAAATATAACGAGGCAGAAGCAACGGAGATTGCCGCAACAGAAGAGGAAGTTGTTATTTGTTCGGTTTGCGGTGAAAATGCTTGTGCCGAAGGCAACGAAGTGTGCAACAGTTGCCTTGAAAAGATGAGAAACACAAAGATTCCGTTTGTCGGATGGATTGCAGCAGCATTGTCGATTATTATCGGTATGGTTTCTGCGGCAACGATGTTTTTCCTTATGGCACCGTCGTTCTACGTGATGAGTGCTGAAAGTGCGGCAAAAGATAACCGCTGGGGTGATGCGAGTTATTATTATTCGCAGATGTCACAGACGGTTGACGAATTCAAATCGTTGATTGACTGGGAAAGCGGCAAGGAAGAGCCGATTATCCGCCGATTGTTTAAGATTGGTACCGAAACAAAGGCGAAGATGTTTGAAGCTTATGCAAAAGCATATAACCCGATGGAAGCAATCAACAAGATTGTTATCGGAAGCCATACGGATTATGATTCCGTAATGGCTCACGAAAAGAATCTCATCGAAAACAAACTGGTCAAGCCCTACTGGGATATATTCAGCGGAATTATTTATACCGAAGAGATTTTCAATTATTCCGAGGAATATCCCGAAGAAGAGAACTATGAAAACTTCATTAAATTCTATGAGAGTGTTGAAAAGCAGGCAGGTGCAGATCGGGTTTACGTTGCATTTATGAAATACGTTGTTGCAGCGGCATTCGATGAAACTGTTGAAGTGCAGAAGCAGTGGCTTGATGCTTGTGACAAACTTGCAAAAGAATCAGGCAGAGATTACAGATGGCTGTACTATTATGATTATGCCGACGTGGTTGCAAAATCGGGCAATTATGATTTAGCGGTTGTGTTGCTCGATACACTTATAGAAGATAACAGAAATAACTTTGACGCATACTCCAAGAAGAACCGAATTTATCTGTCTGCAGGCAAATTTGACGAAGCAGAAAAGATGATAAATGAGGTCAAGGAAGAGTTTGGCAATTATGGTGAAGTTTACGAGATGGAAGTAACGATGCTTCGTTATAAAGGCGAATATGACAAAGCAAAAACAGTTGCAGCAACCATAATCGCTGAAAACGATTCGTTCCCTGAAATCCACCGTCAGCTCGCACTGATTTATCTGGCTGAAGGAGATTATGCATCTGCATTCAAAGAGATGGATACAACCTATGTCAACGTTTACAATATGTACGTTCAGTTTGGCGGAGAAGAGCCTACAGAAGAACTTGCGTTGACGTATTACGTTTGTGCAAGACTCTATGATGCAACGGGTTTGTTTACCGAGGATGAAGCAAACGGAATCGGCAGAGCATACAGCATTTTTGGTGAAGAATACGAGCCGCAAGGCGATATCAAAGCGATTATTGACGGCGAAAAGACCGTGAAACAAGTTCTGACGGAAGGGGATTGTGATCTGGTATGAGAATAGTTTACGTTATCGGAAAATATATCACTTTTCCCGGAGCATTCCTCAGGGCCTTCTGGGAGCAGTTGACTTGTTTGCTTCTCGGGATTCCCGTTGAACATCAGGGATACCTCAGAGCCGACGAAATGTGTGGCCATATCGAGCATTTTCTGCCTGAAAAGGCATCCGCGGCATTTGTTCAGGCAACAGCCCCCGGTGTTATGGGTCTTTTGACCGGTCTGCCGATGTTTATGCTGGGCTTTGTAAACCTTCGTTTTATGGGATTTATTTTTGGTGATTCGGCAGCAATGTTTATTCTTTACATTGTAATGACATATGTTGGTGCGTCAATTATGTGTTGTCTTCATCCCCAGTATGAGGTTGCAATCAACCTTTGGGATATCACTCTCTCAAAAATCCGATCAGGTAATGCGAAGTCTGTTATTGGTGGTTTGTTTATGTTCTTGCCCTCATTCTTTGTTTATATCGGTGCAGTGCTTGAGAGATTTTCGGTACCTGTTCTTATCTGGGCAGTATCCGTTACGCTTGCATTTGTTATCTGATTTTTAATCCCCGAAGCAATTCGGGGATTTTTTCATATTGCTATTGAAAATATCACGAGATATGATAAAATTAACGTGTAGAACTCATTCAGGAGGTAATTATTATGGCAAAGGAATTTATGGGCAAGGATTTCTTGCTCGGCAACGAACCTGCAATTAAAATGTTTGAAGCGGCAGATAAAATGCCGATTTTTGACTGGCACTGCCATCTTTCACCCAAAGAAATTTATGAAAATGCTCAGCCCGAGGATATTGCGTGGCTCTGGCTTTCAGGCGACCACTATAAATGGAGAGCTATGCGCTCCTGCGGTGTTGATGAAAAATATATAACGGGAGATGCAAGCGGCTACGAAAAGTTCAAGGCTTTTGCTGAAATTATGCCTGATCTTATCGGCAACCCGATGTATCATTGGTGTCACCTTGAGCTTCGCCGTTATTTCGGCATCAACGATATTCTTTGCGCAGAAACAGCGGATGATATCTGGAACAGAGCAAACGAAGCAATCAAAGCAGGCGGATTCACTCCCAGAGAGCTTATCAAGAAATCCAACGTTTCTCATCTTTGCACAACCGATGACCCTGCAGACAGCCTTGAATATCATATTCTCCTTGCAAAAGAGGATTTCGGATGCAAGGTGCTTCCTGCATTCCGCCCTGACAAAGCTCTCGGAATCGACCTTCCTTCATGGAATCCGTGGCTTGAGGCTATGGAAAAGTGCGTTGGCAGAGAAATCAGCGGATTTGAATCACTTTGCGAAGCACTCAATGAGAGAATCGAATTCTTTGCAACGCTTGGTTGCTGTGCAAGTGACCACGCATTTGCATACGTTCCTTATGAAACTTCAACGGTTGAAGAGCTTGACGGTATCTTTGCAAAAGCAAGAAACGGTGCAGAGGTAACCGTTGCTGAAGCAGATAAATTCAAAACAGCGCTTCTCGGTTATCTTGCAGAAAGATATGCTGAAAAAGGTTGGGTTATGGAGCTTCACATTGGTCCGATGAGAAACAATAACACCCTTATGTTCAACAGAATCGGACCTGATGCAGGTTTCGATTCAATCGACGACAGAGAAATCGCAGGCAAACTTTCAAGATTCCTTGACTGCCTTGCCGTTAAAGAAAAGCTTCCCAAGACAGTTCTTTTTACTCTCAATCCCAAAGATAACTACGTGCTCGGTACAATGCTCGGCAACTTCCAGAATTCCGATGCAGAGAGCAAGATTCAGTTCGGTTCAGCTTGGTGGTTCAACGATAATATCGATGGTATGAGAGAGCAGATGAAGGCTTTGGGTAATCTCGGCGCTCTTGGCAAGTTTGTCGGTATGGTAACCGACTCCCGTTCATTCCTTTCATATCCCAGACACGAGTATTTCCGCAGAATTATGTGCGGTCTGCTCGGTGATATGGTTGATGACGGCCTCTATCCTTTTGACGAAAAGGCAATCTGCAAAATTGCAGAAGATATCTCATATAATAACGCCGCAAAATATTTCGGTATTTAACGAAAGGGTGTTTTAAATGGCAAAATACGTTCTTGCTCTTGATCAGGGTACAACAAGCTCGAGAGCCATAATTTTTGATAAAAAAGGCAACATCGTCAGCAAGGCACAAAACGAATTTGAGCAGATTTATCCGCAGGCAGGCTGGGTTGAACACGACCCTCTCGCCATTCTTTACAGTCAATTTCAGGCGGTTGCGAACTGTGTGATTTCAGGAGGCATCAACCCCAACGAAATCGCAGGCATCGGCATCACAAATCAGCGTGAAACAACAATTCTCTGGGACAGACAGACGGGCAAACCCGTTTATAACGCGATAGTCTGGCAGTGCCGCAGAACAGCTTCTCTTTGTGAAGAGCTTAAAGAAAAGGGGATTGAAGATTACGTCAAAGAAAAGACGGGTCTTTTGATTGACGCATATTTCTCGGGCACAAAAATCAAGTGGATTCTTGATAACGTTCCCGAAGCAAGAAAACTTGCCGACGAAGGTCGACTCCTTTTCGGTACGGTTGAAACCTGGCTTATCTGGAATCTTACGGGCGGCAGCGTTCACGTAACAGACTACTCCAACGCATCAAGAACAATGCTCTTTGACGTAGATAAGCTTTGCTGGGATAAATATCTTTGCGACCAGCTCGGCATTCCGATGTCGATTCTTCCCGAACCCGTTCCCTCAAGCAAGGTTTACGGCAGAGTTTCAAAGGGTATTCTCGGTCTTGAATCTCTTGAAGGTATTCCGATCTGCGGTGCAATCGGCGACCAGCCTGCCGCACTTTTCGGTCAGGGCTGTTTTGAAGCGGGTCAGGCAAAGAATACATACGGCACGGGTTGTTTCCTGCTGATGAATACCGGCAAAACCAGAGTAAAATCAAAGAATAATCTTATCACGGGTGTCGCTTGGGGCATTGGTGATGAAGTTGAATATGCAATTGAAGGCTCTGCTTTCAACGCAGGCTCGGTTATCAAATGGCTCCGTGACGAGCTTCATATGATTGACACTGCAAAGCGCTGTGATGAACTTGCAGAAACAGTATCCGATGCAAACGGAATATATTTTGTTCCTGCATTCACGGGTCTTGGTGCACCCTACTGGGATATGTATGCAAGAGGTTGTGTTATCGGTCTTACAAGAGGCACAAACAGAGCACACGTTGCCCGTTCCGTGCTTGAAGCAATTGCTTATCAGGTAACAGACCTTCTCGAAGCGATGAAATCGGATTCGGATATTGATTTCACAGAGCTCCGTGTTGACGGCGGTGCAAGTGTCAGCGATATAATGATGCAGATTCAGGCGGATATGATAAGATGCGAGGTCAACAGACCGCAGAACGTTGAAACAACGGCTCTCGGTGCGGCTTATCTTGCAGGTCTTGCCGTCGGAGTTTGGGAAAACACAGCCGAAATTCAGAATAACCGTAAGGTTGACAGAGTGTTTGCTCCTCAGATGGATATCGATAAGAGAAACAGCTACTATGAAGGCTGGAAAAAGGCAGTTAAGTGCTCAATGGGTTGGGCAAAATAAGTTGTTAAGCGGCAGAATTTTTATGTTCTGCCGCTTTTTTCCGGCAAAGACTGATTCGTAAAATATAATCAGGTAAATTATGGCAAAAGCGGAATGGCAAGTTGCACTAAACAAACCTTGCTAATGTGTGCAAGGTATACAATATTTTAATTTATAAATAAAGAAATTCATTATTTCTATTGCTTTATTTTAAATGTTGTGTCATAATTACTGAGTATATTGGGTAGAAGTGCGTACTTCTGCCAAATTCAATTTTTGATTCCGATAAAACGGAGTCAGACAAACAATAAGGAGGAAAAAAGAATGTCAACATTCAAAAAGGTTCTCAGCCTTGTTCTCAGCGTTGCAATGATCTTCAGCACAGTTGCTGTTGCATTCGCTGCAGACTCAACTGAGTCCTACTACGCAGGCAACGAATCAGTTATCGATTCACTTGCCGACATCGAAGCTCTTGGCTATGATAAGTCACAGTCAAAGTTCTACCTCTACATCGGCGTTGATTACTATGAAAAGAACGCCGCAGGCGCATACGAGCTGACTGACCATTACGTTCAGCCCGGCGCAGACCTCAGAGGTGAAGTACATTTCAGAACCAACATG
>JAGBUT010000186.1 GCA_017630695.1 Clostridia bacterium | reverse complement strand
TTTCGGGACATTCTTGGACAGTATTTGGACATTATTTTTGACAAAAACAGCAAGAAGATATAAGACAGGGTGAAAAATCACGCCCGAAATCCGTTGATATATAAGGGTTTACAGGATTCGCAGAAAACCGCAACAAGTACGGTGGCTTTTTCAAGTCTCGCCACTCGGACCATCTTAAACCGTTCGAACTATAAAGGTTCGGACGGTTTTTGTTTTTGCTGTGTTTATAAAAAGTTTTTTGTTGATTTATCGCAATACAATGATATAATAAAATCAACATACTAATTCGAATAACGATGCTTTTTATGAGTTCATTTTTGACAAACATATCGAGCATCGCTCACGAGGTGGAAAATGAAAAAACTTTTAAGTGTGGTGCTTGCTTTGGCAATCGTCGTTTTATCAGTATCCCCTATTGCTTCTGCTGACAAAAGCGGGTTTGCGGTTTCGGAATCCGTGATTGTCGTTTCATCCGACGCTTCTGCAACTGATACTTTTGCTGCACAGAAGCTGAAATTTTATCTCGATAAAATAATCGGTAGCGGCATCGAAATCGTAACAGACGATACCGATATTGCAGATTATGAAATCTGCGTCGGTGCAACCAACAGAGCTGAAACAGAATTTTCCGGTTCGGCAGACGGAAGCTATATCATCACCTCAACTGATAAAAACATTTTTATCAGTGGTGCAGGTAACAAAGGCACAATCAACGGTGTATATGCTTTCCTTGAGAAATACTGCGGCTGCCACTGGTACGAATCTGAAGTTATAATTACCCCTCAAAATAACGCTCTGACAATTCCTGACGGCATCAGCGAAGAATACACTCCGTTTTTTGAATATACAGAAACAGACACAAAAAGTTCCCGTGATATTGAATTCTCACTTGCAAACGGTCTTACAGGTGAGGTTTACAGAAAATTTGCCGTTGAAGAGGGTTCAGGTGTAGGTTATATCGGCTCGTTTGCGCACACTCTTACCACTCAATTTTGCAAATCCGCAACATATTTTGACGAGCATCCTGAATATTTCGCTCTCAGAAACGGCAAGAGAACTCCCAATCAGCTCTGTTTAACAAACGAAAAAGTTAAAGAAATCGTAACGGCAGAGGTGCTCACTCTCCTTGAAGAGTATCATAATCCCGATGCGGATATTCAGATTATCTCTCTCACACAGCACGATAATTTTGACTACTGCCTGTGCGACAACTGCAAGGCAATTGATGAACAAAACGGTTCGCAGTCAGGCACTATGCTGACCTTTGTGAACGAAATTGCAAGAAGAGTAAAAGAGCACGGCTATGACAACGTTGTTTTTGACACCTTCGCTTATCAGTACACAAGAAAAGCCCCCACACAGGTTAAACCCCGTGAGGACGTTATTGTCAGACTTTGCTCCATTGAATGCTGTTTTGGACACACTCTTGATGATCCGAATTGCGAACAGAACGTTGATTTTATGAACGACCTTCGTGAATGGGGTAAAATCTGCAACAGAATTTATATTTGGGATTACGTGCACAACTATGCACAGACTTTATGCGTATTCCCGAATTTCGGTGTCCTTCAGAGAAACATTCAGATTTTCTATGAAAACAACGTAAAAGGTCTTTATGAAGAAGGTAATTATTACATTGACAACAGCGATGCCGAGTTTGCCGAGATGAGAACGTATCTTCTCTCCAAACTTATGCAAAACCCCTATCTTGATTACAGCGCAGAAATGAACGGATATCTGAACGGCGTTTACGGTCCCGGCGGATGCTATATCCGTGAATTCATCGATACAATTACAAGGCACGCTGTTACAGATAACAAGCATCTTTCGATTTATCAGGATGCTGAAAAAACACTTCACGGCATGACAGATGAAGAAATTGAAAAGTGCAACGAACTCTGGAAAAAGGCAAAGGCTACTGCTGAAACAGATGAACAAATGCAGCAAATCCGCAGGTCGGAGCTTTCGTGGAGATATTGGAAAGCAGCCAACAAACGAAGCGAATTTTCGCGCAATCAGTTCCCTTATCTCTGGATGACGGAAGGCAAAAAGCTCCACGATGACCTCAAGGAAATGAATGCTGTTATGTTTTCTGAAGGCGGTACACGCTTCCTTTCCGACTGCGAACTGCTCTATCTCTACAGAGTACCTTCCAAATGGTCTGTTCTTTACGAAGAATGGTTCTGGGATATCCTTAATCCCGTTGCAATCGGAATTTACAATTTGCTCGGTACGATTTATAATATTATCAATTAAAAAACATATTGTCCTATAGTTTTTCTTTGTTTCAGGAGGTTGAACAATGCCCGATTGGATTATTAATTTATTTGGTATGAGCTACAGAGAAATCTGGACGTTCACTAACATTTTTGCTCATTTGAGAGAGGCTTTCACAGGATTTTCATTCAAAGGTTTTATAGCATCAATGGTAGCTGTTTGTGACCTTCTGACAATGCTTCTTTTCAGTGCACCCGTTCCGCCTCGCGGCCAAGAATTGAACCTTGACGATTATCAGCTTGTTTTTTATGACGAGTTTGATCAGGAGGAACTTGACACAGATGATTGGTACGTCAGAAACGTCGGACCTGTGCGTTGCGGTTACCATTCGGCAAGTCAGGTGGAGGTCAAAGACGGCAATCTTATCATCACGGGCGAATATCTCGAAAACGGCGAATTCGGTGCCGGCTGGTACACAAGTGCAGTTGCTCTTAAAGAAAGATATAAGAACGGCTATTTTGAAATTCGTTGCAAAGCTAATCCCAGCAAGGTTTTCTGGAGTGCATTCTGGCTTCAGTCATCCAATCCCTATCAGCCTGAAATTTCACAAGGCGGTGTCGGTGGAGCAGAAATCGATATTTTTGAATCAGCCCATTACGGTGAAGCATTCGGACACTGCGTATTTTCCGCAATTCATTGTTCCGGTGTTGACGGTAAAACGGAAGGAATCGATTCTCTTATTCTCGGTTTTTACAGAGACGGTGACGTTTCCGAATATAATACATACGGTCTTGAATGGACAGAGGATGAATATATTTTCTATATAAACGGTGTTGAAACAACCCGTTCAAGCTTCGGCAACGGTGTTTCACAGGTTGAACAGGACGTTATTATTTCTCTTGAAATCCCCGTAAATGATATCACCGGTCTTAACCGTGACACGTTTGAAACCCAATACGTTGTTGATTACGTTAAGATTTATCAGAAATAAAAAAGTCGGCAGTAACGTTTCTGTTACTGCCGTTTTTGTTGCTGAATTGCATTTACATTGTCGTTCGAATCTCCTGAAATAAAAAACACTCCGCAACTTTGGTTGCGAAGTGTTTTGGTGATCCATCGGAGATTCGAACTCCGGACACCTTGATTAAAAGTCAAGTGCTCTGCCTGCTGAGCTAATGGATCATATTCTGTTTTTTTGACGCTCCAATATAATATATTATTTATGTGAGATTGTCAACCCCTTTTATGAAAAAATTTCAACATTTTCTTATTTCTATTTAGTCAAAACTGCTTGAAATATCACTATATATGGTATATAATAACATTATATATGATAAAATTTCGCACATGAGGTTATTTTGCCTCGGAAAGGACGAATTATGAAGCATATAAGAGGTCCGCAGGTTTATGACTACGGCTATCACCAAATCACAACTATTGACGATAAAATCCACAATTCCCTTATGGATTTTGCAATTCTCAAGCTGAAAGATGGCGAGGTTTTCTCTGAAGAGCAGATGCTCGAAAGAGCTTATCTCCTCATCAGCGGTAATATGACTTTCGAATGGGAAAACGAAAGCGTTACCGTTGACCGCCCCAACTGCTTCGATTATGACCCGTGGGTACTTCACGTTGCAAATGGAGTCAAGGTTACTTTCAAGGCTCACGGTGACGTTGAAATCGTTATTCAGAGAACAACTAACGAGCGCACCTTCCCCTCAAAGCTCTACACTCCCGAAGAATGCAGAAGCGAAAACAGAGGCGCAGGCACAATGCGTGAGGCTTCAACAAGAATCGTGCGCACGGTATTCGATTATTCAAACGCGCCTTATTCAAATCTTGTTCTCGGCGAGGTTATCGGATATCCCGGTAAATGGTCGAGCTATCCGCCCCATTGGCATCCCCAACCTGAAATTTATTTCTATAAGTTTAACCCTGAAAACGGCTACGGCTTTGCAGAGCTTGGTGAGGACGTTGTTAAAACACACCAGAACTCAACTGTTTTCATCACCGAAAAGGAAACTCATCCCCAGACAACAGCTCCCGGTTATGCACTCTGGTATCTCTGGGTTATCAGACACCTTGACGGTGACCCCTACATCACACCCACATTCGTTCCCGAGCATCTTTGGGTAACCGAAAGCGAGAACGAAGCAAAAATGTGGCCCCCCGAGAAATAATCACGAAGGAGAAATATAAAATGAAACTGACTATGGCGCAGGCTCTCGTCAAGTTCCTTGATAATCAGTATATCAGCTTTGACGGAGTTGAAACAAAATTTGTTGACGGTGTATTCGGCATCTTCGGCCACGGCTGTGTTGTCGGTATCGGTCAGGCTCTTGAGCAGGGCGGACATAACCTTAAATTCTATCAGGGCAAAAACGAACAAGGTATGGCTCATGCTGCTATCGCTTTTGCAAAGCAGAAAAACCGCCGTCAGATTATCGCTTGCACTTCATCAATCGGCCCCGGTGCACTCAATATGGTAACCGCCGCAGGCACTGCAACTGCTAACCGCATTCCCCTGCTTCTCCTTCCCGGCGATACCTTTGCTTGCCGTCAGCCCGACCCCGTTCTTCAGCAGATTGAACAACCTTCAAACTACACGGTAACCGCAAACGATGCTTTCAAAGCCGTGTGCAAATATTGGGACAGAATTTCAAGACCCGAACAGCTTATGACCGCTTGTCTCAACGCAATGCGAGTTCTCACAGACCCTGCAGAAACTGGTGCCGTTTGCCTCGCAATGCCCCAGGACGTTGAAGGCGAAGCTTTCGATTACCCCGATTACTTCCTCAAAAAGAGAGTATGGTATCTTGACCGTCGCTCACCCACACAGCGTGAGATCGAGGCAGCTGTTGCCGCAATTATGAGAAGCGAAAAGCCGATGCTTATCGTTGGCGGCGGTGTTACATACTCCGAAGCTTGGGAAACTGCACGCTTCTTCGCAGAGAAATTCAATATTCCGATTGGCGAAACACAGGCAGGCAAAGGCAACATCCGTTGGGATTTACCTCTTAATATGGGTGGTGTCGGTGTTACAGGCGGCGCAGCAGCTAACGCTATTGCAAAGCAGGCTGACCTTATCATCGCAGTCGGCACACGTCTTACAGACTTCACCACTGCATCAAAATCAGGCTTCCAGAATCCCGATTGCAAGATTCTTTCCATCAACGTTTGCTCATTTGACGCATTCAAGATGGATGCAACGTCTGTTATCGCAGACGCAAAAACAGCCCTTCTTGATATTATGGGTGCCCTTTCACTGCGTGAATATTACAGCAACTGGGGCGACGAAGTTGCTCAGGCTAAAGACGATTACGTTAAGGAAATGGACCGTTGCTACAGCGTTCACCTTGAAGAAGGTCTTTCACAGACAAGAGCTCTGGGCGAAATCAACAAGCTCATCGATAAGAATTCAGTTGTTATCGGCTCATCAGGCAGCCTTCCCGGTTGTATGCAGAGACTCTGGAGAGCATCCGTACCCAAGACTTATCATATGGAATACGGCTTCTCCTGCATGGGTTATGAAATCTGTGGTGCTCTCGGTGTTAAACTCGCAGAGCCTGACAAAGAAGTTTACACAATGGTTGGTGACGGCAGCTTCCTGATGCTTCACAGTGAACTTTACACCGCTGTTGCAGAAGGAACAAAAATTAACGTTATGCTCTTTGACAACTCCGGTTGGGGCTGTATCGAAAACCTTCAGAACAATCAGGGTACAGACACCTTCGGCACAAGATTCCAGGCAAGAAACCCCATAACAGGTATGCTTGACGGTGCAATCGTTCCCATTGATTTTGCAAAGATTGCAGAGGGTTACGGCTGCAAAGCTTACACAGTTACAAACGTTGCAGAGCTTCGCGATGCAATCAAGGATTCAAAAGAGCAGACCGTACCCTGCCTCTTCGACATTAAAGTTGTTCACGGCAGTATGAGTGGCGGCTACGATGCTTGGTGGAGAGTAGGCGTTGCCGAAGTTTCAACAAGCGAAAAGGTTCAGGCAGCATATGAAGATATGCAGGCAAACATTGAAAAGGCAAGACTTTATTAATTGATATAAACGGAGGAATACATAATGCTTAACAAAGAAAAAGTAAGCCTTGCGATAGCTCCTATCGCTTGGACAAACGATGATCTTCCCGATCTCGGTGCAGAAAACACATTCGAACAGTGCGTGAGCGAAATGGCTCTCAGCGGCTTCAAGGGCAGCGAAATCGGCAACAAGTACCCCAAGGACGTTGAAACTCTCAAGCACAAACTCGACGTAAGAGGTCTTCGTATCTGCAACGCATGGTTCTCATCCCTCCTTCTTTCCGACGGCTATGAAGCAACAATCGAAGCTTTCATTAAGCACAGAGATTTTCTTCACGCTCTCGGTGCAAAGGTTATCGGCGCATCCGAGCAGGGCAACTCCATTCAGGGTAAGGCTCTGAGCATCTTCGGTGACAAGCCCGTTTACACAGACGAACAGTGGGCTCTCATTGCAAAGGGCTTCAACGAAATGGGCAGACTTGCAAAAGAAAAGGGAATGTATTTTACCGTTCATCATCATATGGGCACAGGCGTTCAGACAGAAGAAGAAATCGACAAGCTTATGGAAATCACCGATCCCGACCTTGTTTACCTTCTTTATGATACCGGTCACCTTTCATTCTCAGGCGAGGATGCAATCGGTGTTCTTAAAAAGTACGTCAACAGAGTAAAGCACGTTCACCTCAAGAGCATCCGTCAGGACGTTATCAACGAGGGCAAAGAAAAGGGCTGGAGCTTCCTTGACTGCGTAAGAGCAGGTGCATTCACCGTTCCCGGTGACGGCGATTTTGATTTCACTCCCGTTTTCGATATTCTTTCAGATGCAGATTACGAAGGCTGGGTTGTTGTTGAAGCAGAGCAGGATCCTGCAAAGGCTAACCCCTATGAGTACGCTTGCCTTGCAAGAAAGTATATTGCCGAAAAAACAGGTCTTTAATAAAAAGAAAAACTGCGGTATTTTTTACCGCAGTTTTTTGTTATTGATTACTCCTCACAAAGATTTCTTAATCCTTACCCTCGTTTCTGCCTGAAAGAATGCAAATCGCAGGTGTTGCGGCAAGAACAAGAACCGCAAAAATATTAGCCAACATAATCTTATCCCCCTTGTTTTCTCTTCAATTATATTTTATTCCCCCAAACACCAAAAGTCCAATTACAATTAATTACAGTTCGATTACAAAATTGTAACAAAAACCCCGAAGCCGTTTACACGGTTTCGGGGTTGATTTTTTAGAATGCGAAATATTTTTCTCTCTGCTTCTGTATTCTGCCGCTGATGAATTCGAGTGTTTCCTTTGCGCCCTCAATGCCGCAAACATAATCCTTCATCGCTCTGCCCTCTTCATAACAAAGGTCGTCGTGAAGCGGGAAATATTCCTGAAGAAGGAAGCAGGCATATCTTGAAAGGCGAAGGTCGCCGACAAGGCGGAACTTTTCGCTGATGCCATCGATAGCAACCGAATAGAAATCCTTGATTGACGCAATGATTGCATCCTTTTCGTTTGCAGGTGAAAATACCATTGTTGAAGCAACGTAAGCATTCTCGTTGTTAACGGAGCTGTGGCTGTCTGTGCTGCCGACGATGGGATAGTTTCTGCCCATTGCTCTGTCGTCATAATATTTGTGAGTCTGGAAGCCGTTCTGCTCATAATAGTTTTCTCCGCCGAGAACCTCAAAAGCGTCAAACGGCTGTTTTTCCATCAAATATTCAACGATGTTTTCGGGCACGTGGTTAACGTTTGAAATCCAGTAAGGATGGCAGAAGATGCCGAGACCGCCCGCTTTCTTGATATGATTGAACACCCAGACCATACCTGCATAGGTAAACTTTTCAATATCCTCGGGGATATCAAGAGTTTCAGCAAGGGCAAGAACTTCTTTTCTGTATTCGTCTGCAGTTATAACGTCGGGGCATTCGGCACCGTTAAATGAACGACGCTCTTTTGCTTCGCCTGCTTCAATAATCTGATCGGATTCATCAACAATACCGTTGACCGAATAATTACCGCCAAAGTTTACGATATGGGGATCACAACCGAATTCGGCGTCATCTCTGGGCATATGAACCTCTTCACCCGGGCAGATATTGAATTCAATCGGAACATCCTTATAAGCATCGATTGCTTCGAGTGAAGGATAATAACGCTCGTGGTCTGTAATTGCAAAGAAATCGTAGCCATGCTTTCTGTAGTTTGCGCAAACGATTGCAGGTGCCTGCCTACCGTCTGAACGGCAGGTGTGCATATGAAGGTCACCGATTAAGGGATATCTGCCGACAAGGTCGTCTGCAACGGCATAAACACCGAGCTGAACGAGTCTTTTATCTGTTTCTTTGTCCCAGAAACGGATGAAATACTGCTGTTCCTTTTCGAAAACGTTCTTGAACTTTACAGAGCCGTCTGCTTCAACTGTGAAATCAACGGTCTTGTCGTTCTTTCTCTTAGGATAGTGTCTTATCTGACCATCCTCAATGCCGAGCACATAAACGAGCATATTTTCGGGATTTTTGAATTTTGCGTGGTCACCGAGAGGCTTAACGGTTATTTCAACCTCTTTTCCTACAGGAAAAACCTTGGGGAACACGTCATAATAATGCATTTCTGTTTTCATAATTCACACCTCAGAATTCTATTGTTTTGCCCGTTTCATAGGCAACGTAGGTCGCTTCAAGAAGCCTTGCAAGGTCGATTGCGGATTTCGTGCCGTATTCCTCGGGAATCTCCTTGCCGTCAACACAAGCGTTTACAAACGCATTGATGGGGTTTTCACTTGCCTCGGGGAGTCTGTCGGGAGTGATAAAATCCTTTACGAGCTTTGCTGTTTCTTTCGTTTTATATTTGATTTCGCCGCCCTGTGAGAGAAGAATACCGTCCGTACCGTGAACCTCAATCGTATAGGGTGAAGAATAAGCAAGGAAGGACGTTTCGGAAACACCGATTGCTCCGTTTTCGAACTCGATAACCGAAACTGCGTTTTCATCAACAGGAGTGCCCATAACGGAATTTGCTATACCCGTTATCTTCTTGGGTGCACCGCAGATATATGAAAGAAGGTACATGGGATGGCAGCCGAGATCCATCATCGCACCGCCTGCACAATCCTCTTTGACAAACCAATATTCGGGAAGCCATTTGCCGCTGACACCGTCGTGAGCGTTTCTGATTCTGACGTTTGTGACAACACCGAAATCGCCGTTTGCAATGTGTTCCTTTGCAAATTTCACAACGGGCCAAGCCTTGTGAGGCATTGAGATAACAAACTTAACGCTATTTTCTTCGATTGTTTTGACAATCTCCTCACATTCTTTAACGGTGCAAGCGAGAGTTTTTTCGGTAAAAATATGCTTACCTGCTTTTGCGGCTTTGATAAGCACTTCTGTATGCATTGTGGTGGGAGTATCGCAGCAAACTGCATCAACGTCATTTCTTGCAAGAAGAGCATCAAGATCTTCAACAAAATCAACGCCGAGTCTCTGCGCCCATTCTGCACCCCTTTCAGGTTTTTCATCCCAAACACAGGTGATTTCAACCTTCCCCGTTGCGAGCAAATCTCTTGCATAACCCTCTGCATGAACGTGCCATTTTGAAAGCATTGCGATTTTTAACATCAAATATACCTCCCGAAAAATCAATAGGATATCAACAGAAATATTTTAACACACTAAAACAAAAAAGTCGAGAGAATTCCAAATCTTTCTCCGACTTTTTTGTTGATTTCGCAATATCAATATGATAAAATCAATTTAGCTTCTTCGCGCGATATTCGATACACAGCGACACTGTGCTTACCGCAACAGAAAGCGGTCTTGAGCATTCGAGAAGCTTATTCGCAAAATACATTCCCCGATAATAATCCCACAGAATCCCTGAGCCGAAGTATATAAGCACAGACGCTGCAACGGTAAGCATAACGGCAATGCCGCCAAAAATCAGGGTATGTTTTGAAAGCGGATTAATTGAAGAAAATATATTTTTCACAGCATCACCTCTTTGACTAAATTATACATCCGCAGTGAAGCGGTTGCAAACCTAAAATATTACCAACAAGGAATGAAATCAATGGCAATCGGTGTTTCCTCCTCCTGCTTATATCCTCTGTCTCCTTGCGAAGGTCTCGAAACCATCGGCAAACTTGGTGTAAAGACCTGCGAGGTTTTCATCAATGCTCCGAGCGAACTGACCCCCGATTATGCAACAAAGCTCAACAAAATCAAGGAGGAATATGCGATGAACATTGTTTCGGTGCATCCCTACACCTCATTTGCCGAAACGACAATGCTCTTCAGCGAATACAAGCCTCGCTTTTTCGATATGCTCGAATACTATAAAACCGGCTTTGAAACTGCCGCTGTTCTCGGTGCAAATATATATGTTATTCACGGTTCAAGGCTCCCTGCAAAAATTTCGCACGAAGAATATTTTGAACGTTTTGCACTGATGGTTGAAGAGGGCAAGAAATTCGGAATAACCGTTTCGCAGGAAAACGTCAATAATCATTTAAGCGAAAACCCTGAATTTATGAAAGAAATGAGGGCATACCTCGGAAACGATTTCAAAATGGTTTTTGACGTAAAGCAAGCCAACAGAGCAGGCTTCAATCCGCTTGATTTTGCGGAAGAATTCGCAAAGGATATCATCCACATCCATCTGAGCGACCACAACAAAGATTTTGATTGCCTGCCTCCCTCAAAAGGCAATTTTGATTTTGTAAAGCTGTTTGAGATAATGAAAAAAGCTGATTATAAAGGCAACTACGTTGTTGAGCTTTACAGACATAATTATTCCGAGCCCGATGAACTTGCTGCAGCTATGCATTATCTTGAGGGAATAATTAAATAACACTTGCAAAAAATCCAATATATGGTATAATTTTAGCATGAGAAATTTCAAAGGAGTGTTAAACCAATGAAATGTCCGTTTTGCGGCTTTGAAGAAAGCAAGGTTATCGACTCAAGACCCACCGATGAAGGCGAACGCATTCGCCGCCGAAGAGAATGCATCGGCTGTCTCAAGCGTTTCACAACGTATGAAATAATCGAAAGCGTTCCCGTTATTGTTGTCAAAAAAGATAAATCAAGAGAAGTTTTTGACAGAAACAAGCTTTTCAACGGTATGCTCCGTGCTTGTGAAAAGAGACCCGTTTCTCTTGAAAGCATCGAAAAATCCGTTGACGAAATTGAAACAACTCTCCAGAATTCACTTGACCGTGAGGTTACAAGCGTAAGAATCGGCGAGCTTGCAATGGATAAGCTCAAAGACCTCGACGAAGTTGCTTACGTTCGCTTCGCTTCTGTTTATCGTCAGTTTAAGGATATCAACACCTTTATGGACGAACTTGCAAAGCTTCTGAGCGAGAAATAAAATCAATACATAAAATTCGGGAGCAAAGATTTTCAGCTTTGCTCCTTATTTTTCAAACGAGGATTGATTATGAAAAAGTTCCTTGCCGTTTTTTTCGCTGTGATTCTTATTTTCTGCAGCGGATGCTCCGACAACGGCGACAATCAAACTACAACAGCCCCTCAGAAAACAGCGGATATGCTGATTCTGCCAACAAATAAAAAGAATTACAGCGACTGCGTTAAAAGATATCACGCAGTTATTTCGGCTGTTAAAAGCAAGGTTCAGGTGCTTGAAAACGAGCACAACAAAACCATTGAAACCGAAAACCCCGAAAAATTCTTTCTTGATGAAAATTACATAGCCACCGCATTCGATCCGTTTATCTTCACAGAATTCAGCATCACCGAAAATTTTGATTACACCATGAACGCTGAAACGGCACGTGAAATCTTCGCAGAGCAAAGCAACGGTGCCGACATCAGGTTTGAAAAGAACAAAACAAACTCCTTCCTCCTCAGCTTCATTCAGGAAGAAACGATGCGTGAATATGCCGTTGACTACAGCTCAAACGACAGTTTCAGATACACGGCAACTCATGAAAACGGCAATGAAACCGTTGTAACGGAGATGCTTGAATTCACAAAGAAAAACAGCGTCTATTACATCCAGAGTCTGACGGCAAGAATGTACGTTCAGTTTGACACAAACGGCAATATCATTTATTTCTGCTGTTCAACGCTTAAAGATGGCAACTATCTCGATGAGAGCATCTATCCGCAGATTGATGCCTCTGACAACTGGGCAACCGACAGAGATAAAGAAAGCTATCTGAGCATACATACATATCAGAACGGTGTTCTGATTCACGAGGAATGCAGCAGCGGTCCGTGGAAAACAGTGACAATTGCCGAGAGCGATTATTCAAACGCTTTTCCTTTGCAATAATTAATGAATATGACTAATCACGAAAAAATTAACTTCATATGCAAATTCCTTGATGATAACGGCATTGATTACTCAAAGTTTGAACACAATGCTGTTTCGAGCATAGAGGAATGCCGTATGATTGAAAATGATATCGGCTCGGAAATCTGCAAAAACCTTTTGCTCCGCAACACTCCGGGCACGGCATATTATCTTCTTTCGATGAAAGGTGATAAACCATTTGTCACCAAAGAGGTTTCAAAAAAACTCGGTTCATCAAGGCTGTCTTTTGTATCAGCTGAAGAAATGCTTGAAATGACTGACACAACTCCCGGCTCACTCGGAATAATGAGTCTGCTGTTTGACAAAGAGAAAAAAATCTCATTTGCCCTTGACAAGGATTTGCTTGACAACCCGTTTTTCTGTTATCACGCAGGAATCAACGTCTGCACGCTGAAAATTAAAACGGCTGACGTTTTTGAAAAACTTCTTCCCCTGCTCGGAGTTGAAGTAAATATAATTGAAATATAACAAAAAGGACTGCACCGAACGGTACAGTCCTTTAATTCTTTTATTTCTTTTCCATATACTTTCTGACAATTTTAAGAGTCGTTGTTCTGGGGAATTCCTCATCACGAATCTTAATTTTGCCGATATTCTTGAAAAGAGGCATATTGCGGTTGAATTTATCAACGTCAGCCTTGATTCTTTCTCTTGCATCGGGATATTCTTTCTCATTGAGGAAGAACTCCGCAACAATCTTCTTGTTTTCTTCGTAAACAAGAACTTCCGCAACGTAATCAATAAGCATAAGCTTATCTTCAAGCTCTTCAGGAGAAACGTTCTTACCGTTTGAAAGAACAATAAGGTTCTTTTTTCTGCCAACGATAAAGAGGAAACCGTCTTTATCGATTCTACCGAAGTCACCTGTCTTGAACCATTCTCCGTCAAATGCAGCTGCAGTTGCTTCGGGTTCACCGTAATAACCAACCATAACGTTTGTGCCCTTGACGTAGATTTCGCCAACACCCTCTTCGTCAGGCTCGTTGATTTTCACTTCACAGCAGCCGATAGGAGTACCTACACTGCCGGGCTTGAATTTACCGGGCTTGTTGCAAGTGATTGCAGGTGAGCATTCTGTAAGACCGTAACCGTTGAAAACGTCGATGCCGAAATCACGCATACCCTCTTCGTATTTAGGATCGAGAGTTGCACCGCCGCAGATAATCATATTAAGATTACCACCGAGGTTATCGAGAATTGTTTTAAAAATCTTGCGTCTCTTATCAATACCGAGCTTCATAAGGAAGCGGCTGATTTTAAGACCTTTTTTGAGAACGTCTTCTCTGCCGGTCTTTCTTGCTGTTTTCCAGATTCGGTCATAAATTGTTTCAACAACAAGAGGAACACCTGAGAAGTTATAAGGCTGAATTTTCTTCAGGTCGCTTTGAATTGACTTGATGCTTTCGCACATATAACCCCATTCCTGAACGATATATGTTGCAAAAAGAGCACTTACCCAAGCGTAAGTATGGTTAAGGGGAAGGAAACCGATAACGTGCTTACCTGAAATGCAGCGGCATGATGCAGAGCAGTTGCTTGCGATATTCTTGTGAGAAAGCATAACACCCTTGCTCTTGCCTGTTGTACCCGAAGTGTAAACAATGCTTGCAAGATCTTGAGGCTTAACTTCTGCGTCGACAAAACCTCTTTCACCTGCATCATAAACTTCCCAACCTGCTTTAAGATAGGTTGCAAAATCGTCTGTGCAGAAATAATGCTTGACGGGCATATCGGGATTTGCTTTGAAATCCTCAACAACCTCAGCAAACTTGCTTGTATAAACAAGAGCGTCGCATTCGCAACGAATGAGCTGGTCTGCGAGATCGTCAGCAGGAAGCTTGCAATCCATAGGAACTGAAATATAGCCACCGATGATGCAGGAATAATATGCAACAACCCATTCGGGGCAGTTTTCACCAATGATAGCAATCTTCTCGTGGTTCTTAAGACCGAGTGAGTAAAGATATGTGCCGAAGCCACAAATCTCTCTCCATGTTTCGTTATATGTTCTTTCGTGGTCAACGCCGTTTCTGACGAACATATACTGTCTCTTGTCGCCGCCGGCCTCTGTTCCCTGGACTAAAATTTCTTTAAGCGTTTCGTATTCGGGGATTTCGACTGTAACAGCATTCTTGTGAATCTTTTTCATATTTTGTCCCTCAAATTTCCGTTTTTAATTATAAAATTAAACATTTCGATTGATAATAACACATTTTTTTAAAAAATTCAACATTTTTCTCTTGCTTTTTATCAGTCAATATTATATGATTGTTTG
>JAGBUT010000185.1 GCA_017630695.1 Clostridia bacterium | reverse complement strand
GGCCAACGGTCCTCGTCATAGAGCCAGGCGAGCATTTCTTCTCTGTCAGCCTTGTCAACGCAGTCCTTGATGAGCTGCATAAACTCTTCTGAAAGGTAGTTTGTGGACATACCCGTGCGAACGTGCATATGGAAGCCGCCAAGACCCATTTCTTTGAAGATTTCAATCTGACGCTGAAGCTCCTCGGATTTGAGGTCGCTGTTCCACGCCCAGAAGGGAGTTCCTCTGTATTCGCAGGTAGGATTTCTGAAAAGCTCCTGAGTCAGTTCAGGTGCTGAATTCTTTTTGTAAAGCATAGTTTTTTCTCCGTTCACCTTTTTATTCGGGATGTTTGCAAAGGGGTTTGTCTTCGCTCGGGGTATTCCAGTTGATGAAATTGTTTCGCTTTGCGTGATACCATTCCATCTCAAATATCTTTGCGCTCTCTTCAATCGGAACGTAAAGCTGGTTTCTGTGGAAATAGGCTTTGCCGTTCATTTCAACCGAGCCGAGGTCTGTCATCGCCTTGTTGCTGCCCTCGGTGAAGAGTGCGTGATGGTCGTAGGCTTCGCAGTAGAGAGTGTCTTTTTCTTTGATAACCTTGCCGCCTATATATTGAATCACGATGCCGAAGGGAGCGTACCACACACCGTCGATATTCTGTGCGTAATGCTCTCTCGCAATCAGCTCAAGCATATCGCCCTTGAATGCCATTTTCGTCCAATCGTAAGTGGGTGCGAGTGCGTGGGGAAGAATCTGATCCTTATCCTTGTCGATTGTCATCAGGTCAACGATTCTGCCATCCTCCATAATGGTGGTTGCGGTGAGCACGTTGCCGTCGATTTCAACGAGGGTGTAAGCACCCATTCTCTCCTCCTGCGGATAGAATGCGCTGTGCCAGATTTTCCGTGCGTTGGAGTGGTAGACGTTACCTCCGCCGTTGCAGGTGATGTAGTTGATTGTGCCCTGCGAGGGTTTATCAAACATCTCGTCGTTTTTGAGAGGATAAGTTCTTGCGAATGAATGCTCGTGACCTGCGAAGAGGATATCGAGTCTGCCCTCTTCGATGGGTTTGCGAAGCCAAGGGTACGCATCGTTGTTCTGACCCTCGGGCATAATCGGATAAATCGGGAAATGGTATGCACCGAGCTTCCACGTTTTGTCGCTCTTGTGCAAATCTTCGTATGCCCACGGAGCAACCTTGTCGGGTGCGTTTATGCCAAGCACGAGGAAATGAGCGTTGCCGTAATCGAACGAATAGTTTTCACCCGTGTAGCCTTCGGGACCGTTATCGGGATAAACTCCGCCGAACTGATAATCGAAGAAATCAGCGTGTTCGAGATAGAATTTACCCGTCGGCTCGGGGAAATATGTGATATATCCTCTGTTATCGTGGTTGCCCGTTGTCATCATATAGGGCATACTTTCGATAATGCCTTTGAGACCCTCGAACATACCGTTCCACTGCAGATCGTTCTGGCCGTTATCACAGTTATCGCCTGCGGTGAAGAGGAAACGGCATTCGGGATGGCGGTTGAGTGCGGTTTTCAGCATTCTGTTAACGCAGGAATAATCGGGCAGGTGGCAGGGGTCGCCCTTCTGATGGTCGCCGATGATGATGAAGCTGAATTTATCGAGGCTTTCGGGTTCGGTTTCAAAGGTGAATTCCTCGCTTCTGTCAGCATCCGAGCCAACGGAGTAGGAGTATTTCGTTCCGCTTTTCAGACCCTTCAGCTTTGCCCAGTTGTAACGGCTGATATCAATATCGGTCTCTTTGATTTCGGAAACGGCATCAGCTCTCATAACGTTATCCGAGCCGACCTCGTGATAAAGAACGTAGCCTGCATCGGTTTTTGCATCGGTGCGCCACATAACGCCCATTTCGCTTTTTGCGTCACCGCAGATAGCGAGCATTATATGGTCGGGCGAAGCGGTTGAGCCCCTTTCGGGTTTATAAAAATTGCCATTTTCGTCTTTCATAATTAAATCTCCTATAAAAAACTATACAAGATAATTTTAGTAATTGTGTATAGATTTGTCAATAATTTATTAACTCTTTTTTGTCAGTCTTGCTTTTTTATTTAATATAATGTATAATACGTAATGCGATATTTTATTTCGGGGGGTTCTTAATGAACAAGTTTAAAAAACTTTTATCGCTTATTTTAATTTTACTGATTTCGCTCTCGTGCTTCGGTATGATTTCATATGCGGCAGGCGAAAATTATCTTACTATAACGTATGATGAGGGCAACGATTACTGCGTTGTTTATGCCTGCAACAAATATGCAATCGGTGAAATCAATATCCCTGCAACCTATAACGTGGCAGGCAAGGGAACAAAAACCGTTGGCGAAATCGGATTCGCCGCATTCAGAGATGCTGAAAGCGTAACGAAAGTTACCGTGCCTTCAGGTGTTAAAAAGGTTGGCGATTCCGCATTTGAAAACTGCTATCAGCTCAAAGAAGTTGTTTTTGAAGGTACGGAGTGCACAATCGGCATCGCCGCATTCCGCTACTGCTCGGGTCTGACCTCAATCACGCTTCCCTCGGGTCTCAAAACAATTCCGCTTGAAGGCTTTGCAGCTTGTACTTCGCTTCAATCCATAGAAATTCCTGCAACCGTTACAAGCATCGGCAAGGAAGCCTTCAGAAAATGCTCGGCACTCAAAGAAATCACAATCCCTGCAAACGTTACCTCAATCGGATTCAATGCCTTCCTCAACTGTGCATCAATCGAGAGCTTTAACGTTGAGCCGGGCAATCAGAATTATAAAGCTGTGGGCGGTGTACTTTTTGATGCAAAGGGTGAAACCCTTATTCAGTATCCCAACGGCAAAACCGCAACGCAGTATACCGTGCCCGCAGGTGTGAAAACAATCGGCGATTCGGCATTCGGCTCAAACACAAAGCTCACAAAGATTACCTTGCCCTCGGGCGTTGAAACAATCAATGCATATGCATTCAATCTTTGCACCGCACTTTCGGGAATCAATCTGCCCTCAAGCGTGAAAACAATCGGTCCGCAGGCATTCGGCGGCTGCAAGGCACTCAAAGAAATCACTCTGCCCGCAAACCTCACAAGCTATTCGGGTGCATTCTATAATTCGGGACTTGAAACCGTTATTCTTACTGACGGAATTGATTTAATCGATGAAAAGGCATTTGAAAAATGTGCATCGCTTAAAGAGGTCACAATTCCCGAATCCGTTACCGAAATCGAAAAAGGTGCGTTTGACGGCTGTGAAGCACTTGAAACTCTTGAAATCCCCGAATCCGTTACCGCAATCGGCACAAACGCATTCAGAGGATGTGCTGATATTACTCTTAAAGTGAAAAACGATTCGTTCGCTCATACCTACGCAGCTGAAAAGGGCATCAGATACGAGGTTCTCGACCCTCCCGTTGAGAAAGAGATTGATTCAGTTGAGATAACGTCTCTGCCCTCAAAGGTTGCTTACACAACGGGCGAAAAAATCAGCACAAACGGTATGGTTCTCACCGTCAGCTACAATGACGGCACAAAGGCAACCGTCACAAGCGGATTTGAAATCGATACGCAGTATGCGTCAGGCACGGGCACACAGACCGTCAAGGTCACCTACAAGGGCAAGTCCGACACCTTTGAAATCACCGTAACCGCACCCGTTGTTAAAAACGTTGTGGGAGTGAGCGTCAGCCGATTCCCCGACAAAACGGATTATTACTATAAAGAGAGCCTTTCAACAAGCGGACTCAAGCTCCTCGTTGAATATGACGACGGCTCAACCGAAACCGTTTCATCGGGTTATACCGTACCTGCAACGAAATTCACAAGCACGGGTTCGCAGACAATCACCGTCACCTACAGAGGCTTCGAGGCTGAATTTGCCGTTAACGTAACCTATGCGTGGTGGCAGCTGATAATTATGTATCTTTTCCTCGGCTTCCTTTGGTATTAAAAAATAAGAGACTGCTTCGATTGAGGCAGTCTCTTTTTGTTTATTCTTCTTTCTTTTTCTTTACGTCGGTGTTCATTGAGTTTCTGTAAACCACGAAGCGGCAATAGAGATATTCCGTAACGAGGTTAACGAGCATTGTGCCGATCTGGATTATGTATTCGTTGATTTTGCCTGAAAGAGCGTTTGTCCACCAGGTTGAAAGGGGAGTGAATACGAGATAGAAGAGGGCAACCTTAAGCATCGCAACGGGAACGTTTGCGGCGGATTTGAAGGTGAATTTTCTGTTGAAGGTGAAATTCCAGAGAACTGAAAGCACGAGTGAGAAAAGATAGGACCACATATGCTTAATCTCGAAAACTTCCATAAAGAGGGCAAAGGATGCCATCTGAATGATACCTGCGGAGCTTGAGAAAAGTGCGAATTTGATGACCTGAATTATGTTTTCTTTCTTTGAAAGCTTCTGTGTGTTTTCTGCCATTTTATTTTGCCTCTCTTTCGTATTTTTCAATAAGCGTTGCCACCCTGCAGGCTCTGTTATATGCCGCCGCAAAATACAGCTCGGGTTTCATAATGCGGTAAGCATCGTTATCGAATCTGTCGGGTTTGCTTTTTATGCTCAGCTCAAATGAAAGCGGAGCAGAGTATTCAGCCGCAACAAGCCTTTTTGCAATGCTCTCCCAATCGTTTATGCCGTCAAAGGGAAGCAGGTGCAAATCGTCGAGCCACGTGCGTATGCCCGAAAAATCGCTTACACCGAGATTATCGTTGAGGTGAGTGCAAACGAGTCTGTTACCGTAAAGAGCCGCCATATCCTTGCTGTAGTTATAGCAAAGCTCGTGACCCGTATCCCAGCAGAAGCCGACGCTCTTTTTATCGGCAAAGGCTTTCATCAGAATATCGAGGTATTCTTCGCCCTCGGTGTTTTCAAGAGCAAGGGTTATGCCGAGCTGCTCGGC
>JAGBUT010000184.1 GCA_017630695.1 Clostridia bacterium | reverse complement strand
GACCCCGGTCACCGGCACCAGAAAAAAGCACTGCTTCGGCGGTGCTTTTATTTTTTTTAAAAGGTGAAATTTATGATTATCCTCATCAGCGGTGCAACACATACGGGCAAAACCTGCCTCGCTCAAAAACTGCTTGAAAAATATAATTATCCTTATCTTTCGATTGACCACCTCAAAATGGGTCTTATCCGAAGCGGTATCACAGACCTGACCCCGCTTGACGATGACAAACTGACCGATTATCTCTGGCCGATTGTTCGTGAAATGATAAAAACCGCCATTGAAAACAATCAGAATCTCATCGTTGAGGGTTGCTACATTCCGTTTGACTTTGCAAAGGATTTTGACGAAAATTATATTTCTCATATCAGATATCGCTGGCTTGTGATGAGCGAAGAATATATCAGAAATCATTTTGATGATATCGTCGGATTTGCAAACGTTATCGAAAAAAGGCTTGATGATTCCGACCTTTGCGTCGAAGATTTAATCAGAGACAATGCCCTTGTTCTTCAAAAATGCCGTGAGCTCAATCTTCCGCATATTCTCATTGATGAGAGCTATAATCAAGAAAATTTTATACAATAATCAAAAATGCCCGATTCCGTTATATATCAACGGTCTCGGGCTTCGCTTTTTGAAAAAAACGCTCTGAATCGACAAAATCTTTTAACCTGTTTGGGTTAAAAAAACGGGCAGTTCCGTCTATTAGTGAAAGGACAAATTTATTAATAGAAAGGATGTTTTGTTTTGACCGAAGACTGCGGTTTCAGTTTTATCAAATTCCCGAGAGCGTTAATCAGCAATCCCGAATTCAAAAGCATTTCGATTGAAGGCAGATTTTTGTTTAGTCTGATATTGGACAGATACGGCGTTTCGATTCTGAATTCGGACAAGTTTACAGATGAGAACGGTGAAATCTGCGTTATTTACACAATGGAGGAAGTCTGCGAAAAACTCTCTTGCAGTTACACAAAAGCAAACAGGCTCTTCAAAGAAATTGAATCGTTCGGGCTGATTACCCGAAAGCGTAAAAACCGACTTGCACCTTATCGGATTTACGTTTCAAATTTGTTTTACGACATCGTAAATTGTGAAGTCACGACATATCTGAACGTAAACTCACGAGATATCAAAATGAAATCTCACGACGTTTCAAAATGTAAAGATATTTATAATAATAAGATTAATAATAATCAGATTAATAATAATCCATCAATCAGAGTGACGGAGGATGAGATAAGTGAACAGATTGAATATGACTGCGTTGTTCATGACGGCAACAGAAAGATGCTCGATGAAATCGTCATGCTCATGTACGAAGTTATGAACGGTCTTTCACCGACTGTCAGAATCGGCAAAGAAGAAATCACAAGAGAAGATGCGGTTAAAAGATTTCGTTCTCTCGATTCGGAACATATCGATTTTGTGATTTCGTGCATCGATACCAACAAAACGCAGATAAAGAGCTTCAAGCCATATCTTATCACAATGCTTTACAATGCGCCCGCCACAATGGAAAACTGGCTGAATTCAATTTTCGCTTATTATAATCAATAAAAAAGCAGGGGGTCAGCCTGCTTCATTTCGGTATTCTTGCAATGAGTTGTGAGCCGTTTTCTTTGAGATATCGGCGGTGGGTCTGATATTCGGGGCAGAATTTTTCGATTTCCGCATAAAACTTCGGCGAATGGTTCATCTGTTTTCGGTGGCAAAGCTCGTGAATGATAACGCTGTTGAGCACTTCTTCGGGCAAAAGAACGAGAACGCAGTTGAAATTGAGGTTGCCTTTTGAAGAACAGCTTCCGAATCGGGTGCGCTGTGAACGGATGGTGATTCTGCCGAAATCAACGCCAATCACTTCGGCAAAATGCTTCACCTTCGGCGGTATAATTTCTTTTGCTTTTGCGGTTAAAATGCGCATTTCCTCGGCTGTGAACGGCTCGGGAATCTCTTTTTTGCCTGCGGATTCAAGATGAGTTTCAATCCATCTGCGTTTGGATTCGGCAAAGGCTTCGATTTCTTTATCTTTCATTCTCTGCGGTGCACGGATAATGACTTCTCCCGCTTTCACCTGAATTGAAATCGTTTTTCTTTTGCTTTTGATAATCGTTGTTTTTGCGCTGTTAAAGTTCATTCCGTTCACCTCAAGATAAATAATATCATGAAATCTGAATTTAATCAAATGCTTGTTGCACAATTGATTTTAATCTTATATAATTAATCCAAGGAGTTGAGAATATGAAAAAAACAGTTGCTTTAATTCTTTCGTTTGCTATAATTTTCTCGGTTGCATTCTGCGTTGCAAATGCCACAACATATGATTATTTTTATTGTTCAGGCGAAGTTTATCCCGAAAGCCCTCATGATTATCCAACCGATATTTTTTACACATGGGAATATTCCTGGCCGAGCGAAACAGATGGCTTATTTATCACTTTTTCCGAAGAAACAAACCTTGACACAGAATCACACGAGGTTGAAAACGAATGGGGCACTTCATATACCAACGACTATATTTACGTATCATATCTTGATGAAAACGGCGACTGGATTTATATTTCATCATTTTTTACGGGCAAAGAGCTGAGCGGAAAGACCTTTTTTGTTCCGTCAGGTGTTTTCAGGGTGACCCTCACTTCCGATGCAGAGAGCACAGCTTACGGCTTTTCGTTTGACAGAATTTCACCCGATATCCCCGAAAATGAAACGGTTATCAGATATCATTTTGACAATGACGGAGTTCCCGATTATTACACCTGCGCTGGCAAAGGACCTGCGGCTGTTGAAAAAATTGACGATGTCTTCTG
>JAGBUT010000183.1 GCA_017630695.1 Clostridia bacterium | reverse complement strand
GAAGAGGTTGGTGAGGTAGCGGATATTCTTAACGATAAGAGAATCGTAATCCTCAATCTTGAAACCTGCCCCAACGACGTTTCACAGAGAATTATCGACTTCCTTTACGGTGTTGCATATGCAAACCACGGTGATTTCAGAAAGATTGCCGGCAGAGCATATATTATCACACCTTATAACGTGCCCGTTTCAGGCGAACTTGTTGATGAAATCAGCGGCGCATTTGAAGAACAATAATCATTCGTGAGAGAGGAAGACGTTTATGCTTACAACCGAACAGATTTTAAATGCTATTTTCACACCTGTAAGCAGCGGTGCTTACAGCGCACAGGAGGTTGACCTTTTTCTTAATAAGGTTGCCGAATCCTATGAAGAAGCACTTCAGACAAATAAGGAGCTTATCAAGAAAATCAGCATTCTTGCAGATAAAATCGAAAGCTACCGCAGTGATGAAGAGGCTATCAAACTTGCTCTTCTTGATGCACGTCGACTTGCTGAATCAATCAACAAGGAAGCTGCAGCAAAAGCTGATTTAACAGTCAAGGCTGCAGAGACAGAGTCAAAAGTTATCCTTGAAGGTGCTCAGGCAGAGGCAGAGCGCATCACAGACGAGGCAAGAACAAATGCAAAGGGCATCGTTGATAACGCAAGAGTTGCAGTTCAGTCTCTGACAGACAGAGCACAGAGAGAAACAGAGCAGGCTATCACCGCTGCTCAGCAGAAGGCAACAGAAATCGTTATCAAAGCAGAAGCTCAAGGTAAAGAAATTGTCGGCACAAGCAAGGCTGATTTTGAATATTATTCCTGCGAGCTTGAAAGAATTAAGAAGGAAACCGCTGAATTCAAAGCAACAGTTGAAAAGCTTTGCGCTGGTCAGATGGAGCTTGTTTCAGCTCTTCCCGCATACGCTGTCAACGTTGAAGCTGCTCCTGCTGTTGAAGCAGTTGATACAGTTGAAGAAATCATTGAGGAATTTGCAGAAGCAGAGCTGATTGTTGAGCCTATTGAAGAAGTTTCCGAACCCGTTGCAGAAGAGGAAGAAATCGCAGCCCCCGTTACCGGCGGTCTTCTTGCCGAGATTTTCGGAGCAGTTGAAGAACCTGCAGATGAAGCAGAAGAAGTGATTGAAGAAATCGCAGTTGAAGTTGCAGAAGAAGAAACAGTTGCTGAAGTGATTGAGGAAGCATTCATTGAAGAGGCTGTTGAAGAGCCTGCAATTGAAGAAGAAGTTATCGAAGAAATTGTTGAAGAAGAATTTTTTGATATTCCCGAGATTTCTGAAGAAACTGATGATGAAGAGGATGACCTTTTCAGCATGATTGAAGAGCTCAGCTTTGCTGATATCGTTGCTCCCGAAGAAATCCCTGAAACTCTCGATTCCGTTATTCCCGAAGCACCTGCAGCAATTCCCGTTGTTGATATTCCTGCGGAGGTTATCGCAGAGGCAGGCGGCGTTGAAGAGGATTTTGATGACGAAGAAGATTTTGACGATGACGATGATTTCGAAGGCTTCAGAGTTGACCTTGATGAAATCACTTCCGATTCCGATGATTCCGAAGAGGATATTACTTCACTCTTTGACAGCTTCTTCGGCGAATAAGCTTTTTTGAGAGGTTACTATGTTTCAGGCTATTTGTATAGCGGCGATAGCTTTGCTTACGGCTGTTGATCAGCTCACAAAATACGTCGCAATCAATACCGTTAAGGTTGACGGACCGTTTGAGTTCTTTTTCGGTCTTTTTCAGTTCAGATATGTTGAAAATACCGGTGCGGCATTCAGTTCGTTTTCGGAAAACAAAGCAGTTCTTTTCCTTTTTTCAGGTCTGCTTCTTGTTGGTGTTCTCATCGTTCTTCTCGGCAGAAAGATTGAATCAAAATTTGCAAACATTAGCCTTGTGCTTGTTGCGGCAGGCGGACTTGGTAATATGATTGACCGAGTTATTAACGGTTACGTTGTTGATTTTATAGAGCCTCTTTTCGTTGATTTTGCAGTTTATAATTTTGCAGATATCTGCATAACAGTCGGTGCGTTCTTGCTTATCGGATTTGAGATTGTTGACATTATCCGTGAAAGTAAGAAACATAAGATGGAAGAAGAAAAGGCTACAGAAGAAAAGGCAAACGAAAATGATTGAATCCGTAACGTCAATTGAATATAACGAGCCCGTTATCATAAAAGTTGATGAAGAATGGGCAGGCGAGAGGGCGGATAAGCTTCTTTCTGCCGTTCTTTCGGATTATTCACGCTCGTTTGTGCAGAATCTTTTTGCGGATGACCTTGTATCCTGCAAGGGTAAGAAGGTAACGAAAAGCTTCAAACCAAAAAACGGTGATGAACTTTGCTTTACCGTTCCTGAGCCGAAAATGCTCTCTCTTGAGCCCGAGAATATTCCGCTTGATATTATGTACGAGGATAGCGACCTTCTCGTTGTCAATAAACCGAGAGGGATGGTTGTTCATCCTGCACCGGGCAATTATTCGGGTACGCTTGTCAATGCGCTGATGCACCACTGCAAGGGCAATCTTTCGGGTATCAACGGAGTTATCCGACCCGGAATAGTCCATCGTATTGATAAAGACACAAGCGGTTTGCTCCTTGTTGCAAAGACCGATTCTGCTCACGTTTCACTCTCGGAGCAGATTAAAGAGCATTCCCTTGCCAGAGAATACAGAGCTGTTATTCACGGTCATCTCAAAGAGCAGGAGGGGATTGTCGATGCTCCCATCGGCAGAAGCCCCAATGACCGCAAAAAGATGTGCGTAACTGACAGAAATTCAAAAAACGCCGTTACGCATTATACGGTGCTTGAAGAATATAAAGATTTTACTTTCCTGAAGCTCAGGCTTGAAACGGGCAGAACTCATCAGATAAGAGTTCATATGGCTTATCTAGGTCATCCCGTTGCAGGTGATCCCGTTTACGGACCGAAAAACGGTGTAACTTCGCTTTACGGACAGTGCCTGCATGCGGGTTTGCTCGGTTTCGTTCACCCGTCAAGCGGTGAATTTATCCGTGTTGAATCACCGTTG
>JAGBUT010000182.1 GCA_017630695.1 Clostridia bacterium | reverse complement strand
CTGCTCAGGACCAGATGCTCGGTGCTCCCAGTGTTGTTACAGAGCTTCAGCTCTTTGAAGCAAACGTTGCAATCAGAGGTAAGGGCGGCGCAGTTGAAGTTTCGGGCGCAGAAGGTGATGCTTCCGCTTTTGAAGCAACAGTCAGCTCTGCAAAGGGCGGTGTAATGACCAAGGAAAAGTGGCTCGGTGAACTCGAAAGCGTTAACGAACTTGCTTTCTCTGCGGATGAAAAGAAGAAAATGCAGAAACTTCTCGATATGATGGCAGGCAGCGAGGCTGCGCTTGAAAAGACTGAAACAGACGAAGTTGAAGCAATGGTCTACGTTATGCCTATGACCAACGTTCTTCGTAAAGACGGCAGAAATCAGCCTTTTGCACGCAAAGACCTGCTTGAGGGAGCTCCCCAGAGCACAGACGACAGCTGGCAGGTTCCCAGACTTGTAAAGTGAGGTGCAGATAAGTGTTTTATATCAATGAAATAAATGCGGCAGGTAAAATTGCCGTAGACGATACTATCCTTGTAAAAGGAACACCTGCAACCGCAGGTTCAAAAATGCTTGAAAACTTCAAGCCTCTTTTCTCTGCGGAAGCAGTTGAAAGACTTGAAAAAGCAGGTTATGAAATTGCAGGCAAAACAAACGTTGGCGAATTCGGTCTCGACCTTATGGGTGAAACCTCATATTTCGGTGCAGCAACCGTAAACGGCAATCTTGCAGGTGCAGCAGCAGCTCTTGTGGCTGAAGGCAAAATCAAGGGTGCACTCAACGTTGACCTCAACGGTGCTCCCAGAAGAGCAGCCGCTGTTTCGGGCGTTGATTTCATCAAACCCACATACGGCACTGTTTCCCGTTACGGCACTATCGCTTGTGCTTGTTCAGGTGAACAGATCGGTGTTACCGCTGCAAATGCAGATGACGCAAAAGAAATTCTTTCTGCTATTGCAGGTCATGACAGCAAGGATGGCACAAGCCTTCCCGAAGAGAAATACGAATATTCCGTAAGCGAAAACGTTTCTGCAATGAAAATCTGCATCATCAAGGAGCTTTATGAAGCTGCTGATGCCGCAGTCAAAGCAAATATTGACGCATATGCAGAGAGTCTCAAAAAACTCGGTGCAACGTTGAAACAATTTCTCTCGATATCGTTTCGCAGGCACAGACAGCATGGCAGATTCTTATGTCAGCAGAAACCACCAACAATCTTTCAAGATTTGACGGTGTTAAATACGGCTACAGAGCAGCCGAATATAAGAACATCGATGAACTTTACGTAAAGAGCCGTTCTGAGTCTATGGGCTTCCTTGCCAAGGCAACAATCATTTACGGTTCAGACGTTCTCGCAAAGGCAAAGTACGAAAAGTGCTACGATAAATCACTTCGTATCCGCCGTGTGGTTTGCGATAAGGTAAGAGAAATTCTTGCATCCTGCGATGCAATTCTTGCTCCTGCTTGCGGCAAGGCTGAATATAAGCCTTACGACGCACTTGATGCATTCGAAAAGGTGTTTGAGGAAACTCTCTTCACTGCAATTCCCTCAATCACCGGTATGCCTGCAATGGTTACAAAGGGCGTTCAGCTTATTGCTGATTCCTTTAAGGAAAGCGTTCTTCTGAGCATTGCAAAGAGCGTGGAGGTGTAAAGAAATGAAATACGAACTTGTTATTGGTCTTGAAACTCACGTTGAGCTTTCTACAGATTCAAAACTTTTCTGTTCCTGTGGCGGTCACTCAAGCCCCAAGGAACCCAACGACTGCGTTTGCCCTGCTTGCTGCGGTATGCCCGGTATGCTTCCCGTAACAAATAAACACGCAATCGAACTTGCAGTTAAAGCAGGTTTTATGCTTAATTGCAAAATCAATCAGTATACAACCTTCGATAAGAAGAGCTATTATTATCCCGACCTTCCCTGCGCATACCAGATCACACAGTGGTTCCACCCCATCTGCGTAGAAGGCAGCGTTCAGATTGGCGAGAGAACAATCGGCATCAAGCAGATTCACGTTGAAGAGGACGCAGGTAAGCTCGTTCATGACGAGGCAACAAACACCTCTTTTGTTGATTACAACCGCACAAGCGTTCCGCTTATCGAAATCGTTAGCAAACCCGATTTCCGTTCATCCGAGGAAGTTATCGCATATCTCAAGATGCTCAAGTCGAGCCTTCAGTTTGCAGGTATTTCCGAATGTGAAGAGGGCGCAATGAGATGCGACGTTAATATTTCCGTTCGCCCCGAAGGTTCAACAGAATTCGGTGTGCGTTCAGAAATCAAGAATATGAGCTCACTTTCCGAAATCAAGGATGCAATTGAATTCGAAAAGGTTCGCCATATTGACGCTATTGAACGTCACACAGAGATGCTCGTTCAGGAAACCCGCCGTTGGGATGACGTTAAGAGACGTACCTTCCCGATGAGAAATAAGGAAACTGCGGCTGATTACCGTTATTTCCCCGACCCCAATCTTATGCCCATCGTTATTGATGACGAGTGGCTTGCAGAAATCAGAGCAAGTATGCCCGCAACCGCAGATGAGAAGGCTTCTCACTACGAGGCAATGGGCATCGCAGCAAAGGAAGCGGCTGTGCTTTCATCTGACAGAAAGCTCGCTGACACCTTCGATGCAGTTGTTGCAACAGGCAGAAGCGCGAAGGTTGTTGCAGGTTGGATTCTTACCGAATGCATGGGTCAGATGAAGCGTCTTGAACTTGCGTCGCTTGATATTGATGCAACGAAACTCGCAAGAATCATCGAACTCGTTGAAAGCGGCGAAATCACACGTGCAGCGGGTAAGAAGGTACTTTCCGCTGTATTTGAGAGCGACGTTGACGTTGATGCTTACTGTGAAGAAAACAAGCTCAACGCAAAGGTTGACGAGAGCTTCATTCTTGAAACTGTACGCAAGGTAATCGCAGAAAACGAAAAGATTGTTGCTGATTACAAGGGCGGCAAGGTCAAGGCTCTGCAGGCACTTTTCGGCAACGTTATGAAGGAGCTTCGTGGCACCGGTTCACCCGACGTTATCCGTGCAATGCTTGAAAAAGAGCTTAACGGCTGATAAAACTAATCAAAGGACGGCAAATGCCGTCCTTTTTGTTACCTTTTGTCGGCTTTATATTGTATTTTGAGAACTACTGTGATATAATAATATTTAATGTTTGCAGATGAAAGGAGATGATTGCGTTGAAAAAGCCAAGTGAATATATAAATCTTTTTCGTTCGCTCGGAAAAGAGTGGAAGTGGCTTATGCACTATGCCTCCAGATACCGTCTGCAGATAATTTTTTACGTTATCATCGGTCTTTTGAGCACGGCAATGGGTCTCGGCTCAAACGTTGCTTCAAAATATCTTATTGACTCCGTCATATCCCACAATAGCGACACAATCGTCAAAAGTGCAGTTACCGCTGTTGTTCTCGGAATTCTGCAGATTGCCGTTGGTGCAATTGTTTCAAGGGTTGCGGGTGTTGTCGGCACTAAAATCAGCACCGAAATCAAAGGCGGAGTATATGAGCATATGCTCTATTCAAAATGGGAAAACGTCAGAAAATATCACTCGGGCGATTTGCTTAACAGAATCGAAGGCGACGTAAACACCGTTTCAAGCAGCATCGTTTCATTTATTCCGAGCATTTTCACAAAGGTTGCCCAGTTTGTCGGTTGTCTTGCCGTTGTGCTTTATTACGATCCGACGATGGCGATATTCGCCTTTATGAGTGCTCCGTTTCTTGTTCTTTCTTCAAAAATCACCACAAAGATGGTTCGTAAATATAGTGTAGAAAGCCGAGAAATGAACGGAAAAATTCTTTCCTTCTATTCCGAATCCATCCAGAACATGCAAACGATAAAAGCGTTTGATATCACAAAACGCTATATCGACCAAATGAAGATAAATCTGCTTCTGCACAGAAAAATAAGGCTCGACCACGATAAGTTCTCAATTATTATGGGCTTGTGTATGTCGGTTATCGGTCTTGCTGTTGCATACACTTGCTACGGTTGGGGTGTATACAGACTTTGGCAGGGAGCGATTTCATACGGCACGATGACCCTTTTTCTTCAGATTTCAGGTCAGCTTACGGGTTCGTTCTCATCAATCGTTTCTCTTCTCCCCGGTGCAATTTCAATAGCAACCGCCGCAGGCAGAATTATGGAAATCACAGATTTGCCTCTTGAAGAGCGAAAAGACAGCACTGAGGCGGCAAAAATGGAAGAATCAGCAAATGAAAACGGTGTAAAAATCATTTGTGATTCAATCAGATATACTTATGCTGACGCAGATATCCCCGTTATAAGCAACGCTTCGTTCAGCGCACTTCCCGGCGAAACAATTGCTTTTGTCGGTCCATCGGGTGAAGGTAAAACAACCTTGCTCAGAATAATCCTCGGTCTTGTTGAACCCGATTCGGGCAATCTGATGATTGAAGCTCAAAACGGAAGCAGAATACCCGTTTCCGAATGCACGAGACGATTCTGCTCATATGTGCCCCAAGGTAATGCAGTGTTTTCCGGATCAATTGCCGATAATCTTCGTATTGTAAAACCCGAAGCAACGGATGAAGAAATTAAAAAAGCTCTCGCAACAGCAGATGCGTTGAATTTTGTTGAAGATCTTCCGCAGGGCATCAATACGGAAATCGGCGAAAAGGGATATAACTTCTCCGAGGGTCAGGTACAGAGAATCTCAATCGCAAGAGCAATTCTCAGAGACGCTCCGATTATCGTTATGGATGAGGCGACGAGTGCACTTGATGCAAAAACAGAAGAAACCGTTCTTGCGAATATGATGAAAGCTTATCCAAACAGAACAAGAATTATCACAACGCACAGACCGAGTATGCTTCAGTATTGCACAAGGGTTTACAGAGTAAACGAAAGCGGAGTTCTTGTAGAGGAAGAAATAATCAGATAAATTTAAATCAGCTTTAAACCGTCCGAGTCAATTGCTCGGGCGGTATTTTTTATGTTTTTTTGCGGATAATAAGCTTAAAACAGTTTTTGAGGTGAATTTATGGCTCGAAGAATCGGCAAATATACGCTTCAGCTACCGTCGAGACCCGTAATTTCGGGATATGCCGCTGTGGCAGGTAAGAAAGAAGGCGAAGGACCGCTTGGAACAAAGTTTGATTACGTCTATGAGGATTCAGGGGCAGGGGAAAAGACCTGGGAAAAGGCCGAAAGTACCATTCACGGTGATGCGGTCAGAAGGGCGATTTCAAAAGCAGGTCTTACTGACGAGCAAATTAACGTTATTTTTGCAGGCGATTTGCTTAATCAATGCATCGGAACAACGTTCGGAATAAGAGAAACAGGTATTCCGTTTGCAGGTGTGTACGGTGCTTGTTCAACAATGGCTCTTTCAATGGCTATGGCGGCGATAAGTGTTGACGGATCCGTTGCTGATACTGCGGTTGCCTCAACGTCATCGCATTTCTGTTCTGCTGAAAAGCAATTCCGAATGCCACTTGAATACGGAGGTCAGCGTACACCTACCTCGCAATGGACAGCAACTGCGTCAGGTGCAACGGTTATCAGCAAAGGCAGAGCAATAAACGAATCAGTTGAAACGGCATTTATTGATAAAATCATTATCGGCAGAATTTGTGATTACGGAATTAAGGATGCAAATAATATGGGTGCGGCAATGGCACCTGCCGCCTGCGCAACAATATCGGATTTTCTTCGTGACACAAATACCGTTCCTGAAGATTACGATTTGATTCTTACAGGTGATCTTGGTGCTGTCGGTACGTCTTTATTGCGAGAGTTGATGATTAAACAAGAAAATATTGATATCAGCAAGGTTCACAAGGATTGCGGATTAATACTTTTTGATATCACAAAGCAAAAAGACGTAGGTGCAGGCGGATCAGGTTGCGGATGCAGTGGTGCTGTGCTTTGCAGTGAGATTCTTCCGAAAATAGAAAACGGAGAACTTAAAAAGGTTTTGTTTGTCGGTACGGGAGCTTTAATGTCCAGCGTGTCGTCACTTCAGAATGAGAGTATTCCTGCAGTTGCGCACGGAGTTTTGATTAAAGGCGGTGACGCAGAATGAACGAACTGAAAACATCTCTCCACGCGGTCAATTTAGCTCTTCGCACGGTAAAAATAGCAGAAACAATCAAAAAAACGGCAGTAATAATTGCCGCAGGAGTATGCTGTATGATGATTTATCGTGGTGTCAGGAGCAGAGGATGACAAACTGCATATTCGGAGTATAAAAACTAACGATCTTCGCTGCATAAGAGTTCCGAACCGTAAAGGTAAAAACAACTTTAAAAGCTGACATCTGTAAAGGTGTAAGGCTTTACTTGTGCCAAAAACCGAGTCTCTTACAACGGCAAATCCGTTGATATATATAGGTTTTGTGCTTTGGGTTGAATTTTATTAAAAACAGCGATATATGACAAGGTGTACTGCTTTACAGATGACGTGTTTTAGCAATAAAAAACAATATCTCACTTCTTCTGAAAACGCATTGAAACACAGCAACAAAATGCAAAAAAAGAAAAAATAAACATTGTTTTTTGTTGTGTTTTACCTTCTTGAGACTTATCAGAGTGCAGATAAGAACAGAACCTTTGAGCGTAAATCCGTATAATGCAAAATTTAACGTTAGGATGAGCAAATCTGACAGTGGAGAGGGGAGAAAATCACCCTGAAGCAGATAAAAACAATCTGATAAATTTATATATGGTTGATTCGGAAGCACGATTTGATGGATAAGAGTGCCTGGTTGTTATGATATAACCTGTCAGATGTTAATGGATTATCGCACAGTATCCTTGTAAAGCTGCAGACAATTACAAGTCACAGAAAAGTGAACGAAATCATATAAAATGTTCAAAATCGGGCAAAAAATGTTTCAGCAGTCTTTAGTTGCGTAGTTTCCTCTTTTGAATTTGCTTCGGAATTCAAAAAAAGTAATGGCATAAAAGTGTGTCCTAAACAGCGGATGTGTAAAGCGGTATAGCTTTACGCGTTCGCATATTTTTGGAAAAATTAACATCCGAAAGCATTTTTTGCTCATAAAATTACTATACCTTTTATATATACTCTGTCAGCGGCCATTTTTCGGAAATGAAGAAATTTTTTTGAATGCGTATTTTTGGCTTGTTTTGTAAAGCGATACACCCTTACATATTGACTCTTAAGAGGATAAATTGCAACCTCAGAGAATGCGTGGTCAGTTTTAACAAAAAAAAGATAATGCCCTTGTTTAATATTAACAAATTATTAAAGGAATTTTGAAAATCATTGACATTGCTTTGATATTTAGGTATAGTTATTATGACCATATGGTGGTTTCATGGGATAAGTGTCTCTATTTTTATGGAGTTTTTTCGTGAAACCCACTGTTGGGCAACTAAATTCAGCGATTCTGACTGTTGCTTACGCCGGATTTTGGCGTGTCTGGCGCGGGCAAATCAAAGGAGGTCGGTCAGTAGGATGGCCATCAGGTAAACATTATTAATATTGTATATCAATAGGGCCGTTCGTAATCGGTGATTTAATTGTCCGAAATTTTCAAATCTCAAATTTTTTTGGAGGTGTACAATTTGAAAAAGTCAATCCGCATTCTCTCTATCCTCATGGCTTTTGCAATGCTCATCGGAACATTTTCCGTAATGGGTAGTGCATACCAGGCTTACAAAAACGACGCTATCGAAAAGTACAACGACGTAGACGCTCCTGTTTTCACACTTGAGCAGTATGCATCAATGGCACTTGACGAAGTTGACCGTATGCTTGCTAAAGAACAGCTTAGTGTTAACATCTACATCGGTGTTCTTAATCTTGGCAGCATTACAGAAGCAGTCGCCAGCGTTGAAAGCCTTCTTTCCAGTGTTTCAACACTTCTTCCCCTTCTTGGTGACGCTCAGATGCTTAAAATCACTCCCCTTGAAGGTGACGCCAGAGGTACCACAGATGACCTTGAAATCATCTACGACGTATTTGATTTCCTTTCAATCAATGCTCCCGTATTCCAGAAGTATGTTTCCGGCGATCTCAGCCTCGGCATCATGACTTCATTCATCGACAGCTTCCTTTTCGATGTACGTGAGCTTGCAATCGGTCTTATCTATAGCTTGACACCCGCAGGTGAGGCTGCAGAATATGACTACTTTGATACCGGCGCAGACGGCATCCCCGCAGAATATCTTCCCGACGGTGCTCTTGCTGACAAGGCTATCATCACTCTTGGCCAGCAGCTTCTCAACAGCCTCGTTCTCGGCGAATGGGTTCTCCTCAACCCCTATTTCGAAGATGTAACAGATCATGTTGATTATGAAGATTACCTCTTCGATGGCGCAATGGATCTTGCTAACAACGATTACTACGGCTGGGTTCATCCCAAGCAGTGGGTAACATACGCTCTCGGTGATAGCAAAGTTGTAGCTAAGGGTGCAGCAGCTCCTGCTCCTCAGTATGCACTTGTTGATATCACAGGTGACAGAACAGGTTACGAATCCATCGAAGACCTTATGCGCAGAGCATATAATGAAATCCTCATCCCCGTTCTCATCAGAGATACTGTTCAGTGGATGCGCGAACTTTGCGGTGTTGTTTATCTTCCCGAGTTCAAGAACAAGACAGTCTATGATGAAGCAACTCAGACATGGGTTCCCAACCCCACATACAACCCCAACTACAAGGGTGAACCTCTTACTGACGAAACAAGAACAATTTTCGCAGACATCTTCAATATGGACTTCGTTCCTGAGAAGGTCTATGATATTCCTGCAAACGATACCTTCGTTGACCACTTCAACGATATCCTCGGCGAATTCCTTGACGGTCTTCTTATCGCTGAACGTGGCGTTCCCAATGCAGACGGTTTCACATGGAATTGGGTAGACGGCAGCAACAAGTATCTCCTTACTAACGTTGCCAGCGTTGCTAAGTTCGTTCTTCAGATCACAGGCGACGAATTCTTCCCCGAATATTTCACAGTTCCCTCAGCTTCCGAGCTTGAAGGTTACAGCGATCAGCAGGTTGTAGCTCTCGTTATGAGAGGTATCCTTAACGGTTCTGTTGATTACATCTATATTGGTGAAGAACATCAGTCAATCGTTGACGTTGGTTATGCAGCAGTTGAACAGCTTGCATGGCAGGATATTCCTCAGTTCACATACGTTAAGCCCGTAAGAGCTGACTTTGCAAATGACGAAGCTTACTACGATGCAGTTGTTCAGAAGATGCTCGACATCCTTCTTGACATCGCAGTTTATAACCTCAACAGCAGCCTTGATATGGTTCCCGCAGAGGGTAACAACCCCGCAGAAGGCGAGGGTCTCATTCCTTACCAGGGTAACGACGGCAGCTACGAAACAACATTCATTCAGATCGCAGCATGGGCTATCACAACATACGGTCCCATCCTTGCTCTTGAATTCAATTCAGATGATGCTAACGGCAAGACAACAGGCATCACAATGGATGAAGTTTGGGCTGACCTTGATACAGTTCTCGATGCTATCATCCCCCTCAAGGGCGACGATGCATGGATCAACACCGAAATCTCCAACAGCGGTCTTGTAGCAAAGTCATTCATCTTTGACTACATCCTTAAACCCATCTATACTCTCAATGCAGAGAACCTTGCAAAGATCTTCGCTAAGAACACATCAGATGAGTCACCCTTCAACACAAAGAACGGTGTAGCTATCATCATGGATCTTCTCGATGGTATCTTTGACCTTCTCTTCCCCAACGTATTCTCAGACAAGGCAACAACAGTTGATGCTCTTGTTCAGAACGATACTCTCGCAGGTATGATCCACGACCTCTTCAAGTCACTTGGCAGAGGCTCATTCATAGGCGTTGCTAACGGTGTTACAATCGATGGTAGAGCAGAAGACATCGTAGCAGTTGGTCTTCCCCTCGTTTGCATGCTTCTTGGTCTCAGCGACGAGCAGGAATTCTCCGAAATGGAAAACTTCCTTCCCGAAACAATCGCTGCTGGTACTAACCCCACATTCCGTGTTTACAACGGTTCAAGTGGTGTTAACACAGGCTTCACAGATGCTTACGGCAACTTCACACAGGATCAGCTTTACAAGTACACAATCGGTTCAGTTGTTATCAGATCTTATGTAAACGGTGTTGACACTAAGGCAGCTTCCGTTTCAGGCATTAAGATGGGCGACACCCTCGACGGTGGTGAAAGCGTTGACGTTACTCTTCAGGGTAACCTTGTTGACGGTATGCTCATCGAAATGAACATCGAATACTTCATTAAGGGCGAAAATGGTGAAAACATCACATCCACAGCTCTTACAAAGACAACATATGCTGTTGTTGGTGAAACAGATAAGGACGACGATGCTATCGAAATCGAAGAAGCAGTCGGCAACCGTAAGGTTCTTTATGAATCAGAAATCTACCTTGATGGCGGCGACGATCTCAACGATGTTGACGGTTACCAGATCCGTATCAAGGATAGCGGCGAAAACAAGAGCGTTGAAGATCCTGCAACAACAGGTACAGTTAACGTTACAAGCGTAACAGGCGTTCCCTTCGTAGCAGTTAATCCCGAAGCTCAGGAAGCTCAGAACTTCAAGGGTCAGGAAGGTCTCTACTTCCTTGCTCCCTTCACAGCAGTTGAAGGTTTCGAAAGATTCGAACTCACATACGAAGTTGACGAAGAAACAGGCGAACTTGTTCTTGACGAAGAAGGCAACCCCATCCCCGATGGCGGCAACAACGGCGGCGTTGAAGACGGTAAGTACACCGTAACAACAAACGTTAACGTTAACGGCACAAACAAGGCTGTTGTAACAAACATCCACCTTTACAATGACTTCGGTCTTGAAAGTCTCTTTGCTCACGAAGCAGCAGCTAACCGTCAGCAGAACGACTACGACATGAAAATGAACTTCGGTGCAGCAACAGACCTTTGGGCTGACTACATTGCAGCTCTTAAGGACGCAGCAGTTCTTTCACTTACACCCAAGAAGGGCTCCAACTTCGAAGCAAAGATTTATGCTTGCGATGACGAGTACGAAAACCTCTACGAGCAGTATAAGGTAGCTCTTGAAGATGCTCTTGAAGCTCTTGCTCCCTATGAGAAGTCAGCTGGTGTTGGCGCTCTTCAGGCAGCAGTTAAGGATATCAGCGGCGACAATGCTATCATTTCCTATGATGCAGAAGGCCGTCCCTACAGAACAGATCTCGAATACTGGGAAGAAGGCTACGTATTCTTCGGCATGCGTGACTATGCTCCCCACTCATATCTCAGATACAGAGATGCAAGAAGCGATGCTCTTGGTCTCGTAGATTCACAGATCTTCTACGTTCCCGCTCCCTTCGAAGCTGACTATGAGCCCACAGAAGAAGAGCAGGCAGCATACGATGAAGCAATTGCACAGTATGAAGAGAAGGTAGCTAACAGAGGCGTTGTTGGTGCTATCGAAGCAACATATGCTCAGCACAAGCTCGAACTCATGGCTGACCGTCTCATCAAGCTCACCGGTAACAAGGATAAGCTTCGCGTAGTTTATGATATGACAGTTACCAACGGCGGCGTAAACGCAGGTGGTGCTTCATACTACACAGCAGAATCTTGGGAAGCATACGATCATGCTAAGACATTTGCAGCAAACACACTTGCAATGTCCGATTCAGCAGTTGAACCCTCAAGAATCAACACAGCAACAACAGAACTTATCTATGCATGGAAGCGTCTTGTTAAGTCCTGCGACTTCACAAACCTTGATGCAGCTATCAACGCAGCAGCAGATGCTGGTGCACTTGGTCTTGGTAACGACGTTTACACAGCAGAAACATACGAACCCTTCTTCGCTCTCTACACCGAAGCTGTTAACTTTGACAGAGGTGTTGCAGATACAGAAGAAAATCAGGCAGAGATCGTCGCTCTTGCAAATGCTCTTCTTGCAGCATTCGGCGCTCTTGATGAAATCCCCGACGTAGTAATCGAAGAACCCGAATTCCCCGTTATCGATCCCGATAAGGCAAGAGACACATGGCTCTATCATGACTCACAGTACACAATGTCCTTTGCTCCCTCAGTGGACTACGAATCAAAGTACATGTACGCAGGTATCTACATGAGTGACGAAACAGAGGTTGACGGTTATATCGTTGGTCTCGGTCAGGCAATGGATCCCATGGCACTTGAAATGATCTTCGATCCCGAAACACTTGTTAACACAACTGTTGAAATCAGACCCAACCCCTATTCAGACCTCTATGGTACAGGCGCTGAAATCTGGCTCTTCAATGCAACAACAGGCGAAAAGATTGCTGCTTACCAGACAATCATCCGTGGTGACGTTACAGGTGACGGCTCAGTCGACGGCGGTGACTCAGCTGAAATCGGCTTTGAAGCACAGTTCATTACTGACTGGAGATACAACTCCTACGGTGATAACTGCTCATATTACTGCTTCGCAGCTGATATGACTCAGGACTTTGCTATTGACATGGGTGACGCTGACGCTATCGAGCTTCTTCTTGCAGGTCAGCAGGACGTTAACCAGGAAACTGGTGAACCCATCTACTACTATTAATCCTTATATATTAGGATAATTCAGCACAGCACAATCTCAGTATTTAAACCAATTTTATCGGCGTGGCACGGATTTCCGTGCCATGCCGGAATGGCTCAAATGCAAATTACTCTTAGAATTATGATGCTATAGGCATTCATATAAATTAATAAGGAGGAAAATGAGCTAATGTCAACATCTAAACGCATTCTCAGCTTTATCATGGCTCTTGCTATGGTAATGACAATGTTCTCAGGCGTTGGTACTATCTTTGCATCAGCAGATGATGCAACATATTATAATGGCTCTGAGTCCGTAATTGACACATTGGCTGATATTGAAGCTCTCGGCTACGATAAGTCACAGTCAAAGTTCTACCTCTACATCGGCGTTGATTACTATGAAAAGAACGCCGCAGGCGCATACGAGCTGACTGACCATTACGTTCAGCCCGGCGCAGACCTCAGAGGTGAAGTACATTTCAGAACCAACATG
>JAGBUT010000181.1 GCA_017630695.1 Clostridia bacterium | reverse complement strand
TTGAATGCAGCTCTTTTTTCTGCGTTCATATTTTCGGGAGCCATTTCGCCGCTTGTTGCATAAACCTGAATGCCCTGAGCACCGACTGAAGCTGCCTTCTTAACTGCAGTGGGGATATCTGTTCTGAAACTGTTGATAATAACGCCGATAGGGAATCTGCTCATATTGATACTCTCCTTTGAGTAAAAATTTTCAATCTAATAATAGCAAATAAATGGTTGTTTGGCAAGAATTTTTTCAATATATCTTTACTTTTTTTGAAATATATATTAATATAATCTTTATATTGAATCAATAATATTTCCTACGGAGGTCTCGTTATGTCAAAAGTCAAGGTTGCGGTTATCGGCTGCGGCACAATTGCCAATTCAGCTCATATTCCCGCTTACTTAAAAAACAAAGATGTTGAAATCAAATATTTCTGTGACATTATTCTTGAGAAAGCTCAGGCTTGTGTTGAGAAATACGGTTGCGGTACTGCCGTTGCGGATTATCATGAATTCCTCAACGATCCCGAAATTGAGGCGGTTTCAGTCTGCACACACAATGATTTCCATTCAATTATTTCAATAGATTTCCTTCGTGCAGGTAAAAACGTTCTTTGCGAAAAGCCTACCGCAAGAATTCTCAGCGAAGCTCTTGAAATGCAGAAGGTATGCCACGAAACGGGTAAGGTGCTCAACATCGGTGTATGCAACCGTTTCAATACCTACGTTCATAAAATCAGAGAGCTGATTGATGCAGGTGAGCTCGGTGAGGTTTATCACGTTTACGCTTCATTCAGAGCGCATCGTTCAATTCCCGGTCTCGGCGGTGATTTCACCACAAAAGCAAAGTCAGGCGGCGGTGCGTTGATTGACTGGGGTGTTCATTACCTTGACCTTATTATGTATTGCTGCGGTGACCCCACACCTCTTACCGCTTCAGGCGAAGCATTCTGTAAGCTTGGTAAAGATATAAAGAATTACGTTTACACAGGTATGTGGGCAGAAGAAACCAAAGAGCTTGACGGCACGTATGACGTTGACGATTCCGTTGTCGGTATCGTTAGAACAAGCGGTCCCGTTATCAGCTTCAACGGTGCATGGGCACAGAATATTGCAAAGAGCGAAACCTTCATCGACTTTATGGGCGATAAGGGCGGTATCAGACTCAATTACTGCGGTGATTTCACAATTTATTCCACAAAGAACGGTATGCTTACCGAAACCAAGGTTTCATCACAGACAACCAATATGTATGAAAACGAAATCAACGATTTCATCAGATGCGTCAGAACGGGCGAAAAGAACCGTCAGCATATAGATTACGCTGTTGAAACTTCAAAGATTCTTCAGGCTATTTACGACTCATCCGACAACCATAAAGAAACAATAATCAATAACTGATTCAGGAGGAATTTATAATGGATATCAGAATTTTCAAAAACGAACAGGAAATCGGTGTAGCAGCAGGTCAGCTTTTCTGCGAATTTGTTAAAGAGAAGCCTGAGTGCGTTCTCGGTCTTGCAACGGGTGCAACTCCCGTTCCCACCTATAACTATATGGCTGCACAGTATGCAGAAGGCAACGTTTCTTTCAAGGATATCACAACCTTTAACCTTGATGAATATTGCGACCTTCCCAAAGAGCATAAGAACAGCTACTATTCATTTATGTTTGAGAACCTCTTCTCAAAGATTGACGTTAACCCCGAAAACGTAAACTTCCTTGACGGTAACACTACCGATCCCGAAGCAGAAAGCGCAAGATATGCTGAAGCCATTGCATCAAAGGGCGGTATTGACGTTCAGCTTCTCGGCATCGGCAGAAACGGTCACATCGCATTCAACGAGCCTGCAGATGCATTCACGGGTGAAAGCTTCAAGATTGCTCTCACACAGAGCACAATCGATGCAAACTCCATTTATTTTGACGATATTCCCATGCCCCGTTATGCAATGACAATGGGCATCGGTTCAATTATGAAGGCAAAGAAGATTGTTCTTATTGCAACAGGTTCATCAAAGGCTGAAGCAGTTAAGGGTATGATTAAGGGCGAGGTTACTCCTCAGCTTCCCGCATCAATTCTTCAGCAGCACGATGACGTTGTTATTTTCCTTGACGAGGCTGCAGCAGCTCTTCTTTAATTTTTGGAAACGGAGTTTAAAACAATGGATAAGAAAACCTTTTATATTTCCACACCGATATATTATCCCTCGGATAAGCTTCATATCGGTCACACCTATTCAACCGTAGCGGCTGATGCAATTGCTCGCTACAAGAGATTCAGAGGCTTTGAAACTTTCTTCCTCACAGGCACTGACGAACACGGTCAGAAGATTGAGGATAAGGCAAAGGATGCAGGCGTAACTCCCAAGGAGTACGTTGACAATATCGTTGCAGGCATCAAGGATCTCTGGACTCTGATGAACATTTCAAACGATAAATTCATCAGAACAACCGACGATTATCACGAAAAAGCAGTTCAGAAGATATTCAACAAAATGTATGAAAAGGGCGATATTTATAAGGGCTCTTA
>JAGBUT010000180.1 GCA_017630695.1 Clostridia bacterium | reverse complement strand
TACCGTCTGAACCTGCAAATTCGCAGGAAACAAGAAGGTATTCGGGATTCTGTGAAACGCCGCCGGCACTGAGTCTGCCCGTTTCATAACCGTTGATATAAAAGATATATTCATCCTTATTCCATTCAACACCGTAGGTGTTATATTCCTCGTAGGGATTGCCCTCAATGAAATATTTGCCGATGGATGCATTCTGAATCTCGGGACCGTAGCCGTCATAGATAATGCCGGTTGTAACGCAGTCGTTACCCCACCAATGGTCTTTATAGTAGAACGACTCAAAAACGTCAACCTCTGTGCCATCCTGACCCGAGCCGTCAACGTTTGTTACGTCACCGTTCATCATCCAGAATGCGCTCCACATACCGGTTGCGGCAGGCAGAATGCATCTGATCTCAAAATAACCGTAGGTCGGCTCGTATTTGCCTTGTGTGGTAAGCTCGCCCGTATACCAACCTGCTTTATATTCTTTGAAATTAATTGTATCGTGCCACTTATCATAGTAACGGTTTTCAAGCGGCTCGTCGAGATACATTGACGTGATGATGAGATTGCCGTCCTCAACTCTGCACATATCCTCGTGCCAATAACCGCCCTTACGCTCGGTTACCCACCCTGAGGGCGCCCATTTTGTGGAGTCAATTTCCGTACCTTCAAACTCATCCTCCCAGACCAGCTCGAATTTACTCAAGTCAATCTGCTTGTTTTTATCGGGCATCTTGCCGATATCGAGCAGTTCGAGAAACTGCGGATTTATTATCATAATAATCGAAATGAAAACGCTGAGAATTGTTTTAATCATTTTTATTCACCTCTTATTTAAAGATATCACAGCAAAAAAATATTGTCAACTCAATTGCAAGTAATATATTGATTTAATCATATATAGGTTGTATAATTTATTTATCAAAAAACAAAGAGATGATTTTATGAAAATATCTGAACTTCTTAAAAAAGATAAGCCTATGCTTTCGTTTGAGGTTTTTCCGCCCAAAACAGAAACTGCTTTTGAAAGTGTAAAGACTGCAACGGAAGAAATCGCAAAGCTTCATCCGTCATTTATGAGCGTCACCTACGGTGCAGGTGGCGGCACAAGCAAATATACTCTTGAAATCGCCAAAAACATCAAGGATCGCTACAACGTGCCGAGCATCGCTCATCTGACCTGCGTTTCATCAACAAAGGAAACGGTCAGAGAAAAAATCAGTGAAATCAAAGCGGCAGGCATTCAGAATATTATGGCTCTGCGAGGAGATATCCCTGCAAATCTTGAAAGTGCGGACAGAAGCGGCTGGGATTACAGACACGCAATCGACCTCATCTGTGAGCTTAAAGAAACCGACCCCGATTTCTGCATCGGTGGTGCTTGTTATCCTGAAATTCATCCTGAAAGCACTGACCAGAAAGAAGATATTTTTTATCTCAAAGAAAAAGTTGATGCAGGTTGCGATTTTCTCACAACACAGATGTTTTTCGATAACAACCTGCTTTATAATTTCCTTTATAAAATCCGTGAAGCAGGCATAACCGTGCCGATAATCCCCGGCATTATGCCAATCACAAACACCAATCAGATTGAAAGAGCAATCAAGCTCTCGGGCTCATTTATTCCGCAGAGATTCAAGAGCCTTGTTGACAAATTCGGCTCCGACCCCGATGCAATGAAGCAGGCAGGTATCGCCTACGCAACCGACCAAATAATCGACCTTTATGCAAACGGCATCACAAACGTTCACGTTTATTCAATGAACAATCCTGACGTTGCGATGAAAATTCAGAACAACCTTTCCTGCATAATAAACAAATAAACATAAGCAAAAAAATTCTGCCTGCAAGGAGTTTCCCTGCAGGCAGTTCTTTTTATTATTTTGCAATTCTTTGCTGTGAATAGGCAACGTCAATACTCTTCTTGAAGAGCATATGGTCATACTGTGGGCGCCAGCTTGTGCCGACCTCAACGGAATCCTTGAAGTCATCCTCCAAGCGTGCAACGTTGATTACCGTTACACCTTTAAGCTCACCGCTTTCCTTATAAACTGTATCCCAGAATGCGTGATGACCGATAAAGGTTACGCTTTCAGGAATATAAACGTAATTCATCGCCTGATTGTAGCTGAAAGCATCCGAGCCGATATATTCAAGACCTTCGGGAAGCGAGATATAAACCTCTCCGAGAGCAGCTTCCGAAGTAAAATGAGTATCAGAAACTTCTGCGCCCTTATAACTGTATACGTTTTCAAGACGCGGGATTTCAAAGAAACCGAGAGTTTCGATAGTCTTGAGTCCTTCGGGAAGATAAACGTTTTTAAGGTTTGCATAGTTGAAGCAAAGCTCACCAACGGTTTTAACACTTGAAGGCACAACGTAGGTGAGAACGTCGTTCACATACTTCGCATAGTTTTCGTCCTCGGGAGCAGGCTCAACAAGAGCACCGTTTTCATCATATTTCGCATAGCCGTATTTTTCGGCAAGATATGCATCGTAATCACAGGGTCTGCAGATAATCGTTGTTTTATCTTTATTAAATAGCACACCGTCAACGTCACAATAGTTGGGGTTATTCTCGTCAACCTCAATTCTCTGCAATGCCCAGCAAGAATAGAATGCTTTGGAATCAACGTACTCAACGTCTGCACCGATATTGATAACCTTAACCTTTTCGTCGCAGTTAAGTGCATAGGGACCAACCGACGTTACTTTTTTGGTTTCATCCTTTATGATTGTGAAATTCGTGTTGACGTCAGGATTGCTTTCGTCATATTCAACGCTCGAAACGAAATCGATATCGAGCACTGTTATGAAGCCTGTGTTGCTGAATTTTGAAAGCTGTATGCCTGAGCTTACGGATTCATATTCAAACGTGTCTTTCTGAACGGTTCTTACGCTAAAATACATTGAAAGCGAAACAGCCACAATAATAACTATGGCAAAAATAAACTTTTTCAAGCCGTAATGCTTATAGGGTTTATTGATATGGGGTGCCGCAAGACCTTCAACGCGATAAGTCCATATTTCGTCCTCGGGGATATCAAGCTGAATGGGTTCTTCATACTGATTTGCAAGTTTCTTTTCTTTTTTGCTCATATCAATTCACCTCACTCAACCTATATAACCGCCACTGACGGTTTCGCCCTCTTCTGCCGCTTTTTTCTCGGTAACTTCTGCACGGCGTTTGAGAACTTCCATAACCATATTCTGCTTCTTGCTGTCATAATCCCAGAAGAAATAGGGAATGGTCATAAGAACAAAGCCGATAACGTCAACAATAAGAGGAACAACAATTATGTTTCTTCTTGATGCATCAATAAAGAGAACGTCCCAGTTGCTGTTGAAGCCGTATTTGAGAAGCATAAGCGGAATAATAAGACCAACAAACGACGTGATGGGACCTGTGAACCAGCCGAAAACTCCCGAGAAGCTCTCGAGACGCTCGCCTGAAAGATACATCTGATAGTCTCTGATTCGAACGTCCATATCGTGACCTGCGGTTGTGGGAACGGTCTTTGTCATTTCCATAAAGAACATAACAACAACGCAGATTGTTCCGCAAAGTGTAAGATTATCACCACAGAACCACATTGCAGCCGCTATAAGAGCATTACCTATTGCTCTTGTAAGCTGATAGAAAATCATAATCTGCTTATATGAGAATCTCTTGAGGAAATAGGGTGAAAGCAGATCAGGCGGTGTGCCTGCAAACGAAATGAGCATAACGATAAGGCTGTAGGGCAGACCACTCAGACGGAAGGTATAGAAATAAAGAATCGTTGTAAACGGAAGCATACCGTTGCCGAGTGCGTCAATAAGATCTTTAATCGTATTGATAAGCAGGTATTTGTTATGAAGAACACCGAACATACCGTCCCAGAATTTAATCTGAACTTTCTTTTCAACGGGAGGCTGCGGAATTCTTTCCTGAATTTTGCCTGCGAATTTCATTGTGAAGATCGCAAGGATGATGAACGTAATGGGGATAACGTATCTGTAAACGTTGATATCTGCCCATTCATATCGGAGCATACCGATAATTGCAGGCATAATTATACCGACAATGGTATTGAAAAAGTGCGAAATTTTAACAGGATAGCTTCTGACAAGAATTCTTTCCTGAAGATTGGGGCTGATGCTCTTTGTACAGATTTCAAGGTTGTTGGCAAAGCCGAATACGTTATACGTTGCAAAGAGAAGGTTTGCGACCCATACTCTTGTTGCAACGTCGGGAATGTTATAAACGGGAAGCCAACCGATAAGGATAACCATTACGCACTTGGGGATAACGTCGCAATAAAGTGAATACTTATATCTGCCGTATTTGGGAAGAAGTTTCTTTCTCCAGAAGATATTTCTTGCGCCGACCCAACCGGTATAAAGGAAATGCGTACCAAACGTTTTAAAGCACGCCGTGGCATTCATACCCTCAAGTCCGTTGAGATATCTGATGAATGAACTTGTCTGATCAAACAACATCGAATAATCGAACAATATCGTCGATATGCCGAATATCATCATCAGTGCATAAACAAAATAAAGTTTTCTCTCGGTTTTCTTCGGAAGGAAACCGAGGTTATCGCATACAAACCACCAAATCAGAGCCGAAATATAACCAAGCGGCATATTGAGAATACCGATTACCGAGAAGGTCAGATAGGGCAGCTTATAGTGGTGCATGATAAGATAGCAGGATGACCAGAAGCCGATATACTCAAGCACCTTTGAACCTGCATAGTTACTGCCTACCGCAAAAACAACGTCTTTATACTCCTTATAGGGTACGTATTTACCCTCTGCAGGAGTATGCCAATGCGTTTTGATTTCGGTAGCCAGATCTTTGGCTTTATCAAGCAATTTGCTCATTTTTCGCATCGCCTCCTTAATATGTTTTATAATAACATAAATCGGATATTTAAACAACAGATTTTTACACATTTTGATTTTATTTTTGTGCAATATTGTTTAATCCCAAAAAGTATGATATCATTAATAAAACTGATTCGGAGAGGTTTTGCATTATGCTTTCACTTTACAGATTTTTCTTTTCACTGATAACAACGCTTTCAATTGTTTTTACTTCACTTTTTAATCCCGTTCAACTCAAAACTCCGAGTGAAAATTTTGATTTTTCATTTCTCGAATATCCGACAGAATCCGTCAAAACGCTTGAAGAAAGCAGTCTGACCCCCGAAACCCTTTCAAGCAGAGCAAACAGTTCAAACGGCGGACTTTACCTTGAAACTCAAGGATACGACGACGTAAGCGGCATCGTTATTTCACCATATTATAAGGCAAAAATCGGTGATACAATGATTCCCGTATATGCCGCAACTGTTTTTCTCGGCTCAACGCAGGCGGGTGCTCTCCACTCATTCTCTGAAATATACGTTGAAAAAGGTACGAATTTCACCTTCAACATCGACGTTATTTCAGACGGATATAATATACGCAATTCAATCGTTTTACCCGAATCTCTCGGTGTGGGCGTGAAGTGTGCAAACGGCACGGCAACAGCTTCAATCAGCGATTTCGGAATTTACACCTTCCTCTTCAACGGTGCAGAGCAGGAACACGCTTTCACTCTTTTCGTCAGAGAAAAGGTTGACGAGGATGCGGAGATTCAGAGCCTTATCGAAGAATACGGCAAAGAAAACGTTACCGTTTTTGAAAAAGGCGTTCACAGACTTGATTATCTCAATTTCAAAACCGACAACAGCATCCTCTACCTTAAAAACGGCGCACACCTCATCGCAAACCATAAATACGATATTATGAGTGAAGAAGATGAGCTTCTTTATTGGGAAAACGATGCACTCACCTCAAATGTCATCGGTCTGACGAGAGTACCCTTTATCAATTTCTTCAACTGCAACAACGTCAAGATTCTCGGCTCGGGTGCAATCGACCTTACACCCCTTGACCGTCGTGAACGCAGAGGCATTGTTTTTAATCTCTGCAACGGAATAGAGGTCAGAGGTGTCAAGATTTTCAACTGCCCCGAATGGTCGTTCATCACATATGACTGCCAAAACATCAACATCAGCAAAACCGATATTTTCGGCTACAAACAGAATTCCGACGCCTATGCAATCTGCAACTCAAGAAATGTCACCGTAACCGATTGCTTTGCAAGATCGGGCGACGACCTTTTCGACGTCAAGGCACTTGGCGGTGCCGAAACCGCAATAAGTAAGGATATCATATTCTCTGATTGCGTAGCCTGGGCAGGCAAAGCAAGATGCTTTGGCATCTGCGGTGAAGTGAACAAAGAAATCAGCAACGTTACCTTCAAAGACTGTGCGGTTATCTATAAAGACGCAACCTGGGATAACGAAAGAATCGCCTCTCTTTCAATCATCGTTGAAATCGATGACGGCTTCATAAACAACGTTCTTTTTGAAAACATCGAGATTTTCTGCGATGACGGAAGAGCTATCGGCTGCAGAATCTACGACGACACAATCGAGAATTTCTCAGCAACAGACATCACGTTCAGAAACGTAACATATACCTCGCATCTGCCTGCAGGCATTGCGGCAATAAATGAAACAAATACCGTTGACGTTACGTTTGAAAACATTACCGCAAACGGCAGAAAAATCGGCTCCGCAAACAGCCCTCTGCTTGAAGCTGATAAATACGCAACAGTTGAGGTAAAATAAAAAAATTACAGCAGCAGGGATATCCCCTGCTGCTGTTTTGTTTAAATAATTATTTAAGCATTTCAAGAATCTGCGCTTTACCTCTTGCTCCGACTGCGTAGTTGACAACCTTGCCGTCTTTCATTGCAACAAGCATCGGAATACTCGAAACCGAAAATGCAGCCGCAAGTTCAGGCTCGTTATCAACGTTGATTTTCCCCACAAGATACTGCGGATTTTCTTCTGCAATTTCATCAACAAGCGGAGAAACCATTCGGCATGGGCCGCACCAATCGGCATAAAAATCGAGAAGAACAGGCTTTTCGCTTTTAACCACGGATTCAAAATTCTGTTTATTTACTGCAAGTACTGACATAATCATTACTTCCTTTCTTTTTATTGTTATTATATTATATCTTGTTTGCCTCTTCATTTCAGTGACAAATGTCACAAAAACATTTCTCCGAATAATTCGCATCGGATATCGCTGATACGTTCAGCAGGAATTCTGCTTCCGTCCGCCATAATCACACAGCGTTCAAGAGAATCAATTTTTTTAATCGTTCCCGAAGCGGTAATATATTTCCCTCCGTCTTTTTTCTTATCGGGTTCAAAATAAACGAATTCGGCTGCAGGATTACACAATGAAGAAAGAAAACGGAGTTTTTCATTGATGACTGATTTTTCATATTCATCCGGCTCCGCAAATTTTTCCGTCAGGCGTGCCGTTTCCTCAACGGCAGAGCCGTGACCGTTCAAAGCAGCAAACGGACTGAATTGCGCAGCTCTGTCGATCATACTCATTTTCGGACGCTTCACCGAAACGTGATGCGGCAGATTAATTATATCATTATAACTGCTCATGCTTTGTGTCCGCCAATCTGACCGTTTCGCTCTCTGGCGGTTGCTCCTTCCTTCAAATTCATACCTTTCAGAATTGAGTTTTTGCCGAATTTTTCTTTAAGCTCAACAAGAGTTTCAAGCATACGATGTTCTTTTTCAAGCAATGCTTCTTCCTCTGCTTTTTTTCGTTCTTTTTCTTCATAATCCTCAAAAAAATTCAGCTGCTCGGGTATGGAATCCTCTTTTATCTCGCTTTCCGCTATAACGTGGTTTGCGGTGATATTGATTCTGCGCACCGTCAGTTTTCTGTCAACGCATTCATCAAAAGCCCTCATTACCGCTTCGGAAATCAGCCTTGACGATGCAGTGTGTCTGCCGATATTGACCGTTGCCCTTGCATGTTTCGGCACAGCTCTTCCATAAGCATCGGTTTTGATTTCGCCGTCATAGGTACTGAACTCACCTATATTGCTTATATCATAGCCGATAACGAGAACTATTCCGTCTGTTGCAAGTTTCTTCGCAACAAGGTCAAGCGCAAGAGAATCCGCCATTTCGTGGGCAACAAGCCTTGCTTTTTCAAAATCATAAGGCTCCTGCAAAACCTGACCCGAGCTCAGACAGTTTGTTGACGGACGATAAGCCTTGATATCCGAAATTCTGCAAGGCTCCCAACCCCATGCGTGGTCAATCAGAAGCTCTGCATTGATACCGAAGAGTTTATAAAGCAAATCCTCGTTATCAACAGAGCACCTTGCAACATCGCCCATAGTAAGCATTCCGTGTTGCTCAAGTTTCTGCGTAATACCTCTGCCTACCCGCCAGAAATCAGTCAGCGGTCTGTGATTCCAGAGCTGACGGCGATAAGTCATTTCATCAAGCTCTGCAATCCTCACACCGTCTTTATCGGCAGGGATTCGTTTGGCAGTGATATCCATCGCAACTTTGCAAAGATAAAGATTCGTGCCCACACCCGCTGTTGCCGTAACACCCGTTTCGGCAAGCACTTCTCTGATAAGCATCTTCGCAAAATCGTGGCCTGACATTACGTTTCTTTTAATATAATCCGTTGCGTCGATAAACACCTCGTCTATGCTGTAAACGTGAATATCCTCGGGGGCAACGTGACGCAGATATACCTGCAGAATACGACTGCTGTATTCTATATAATACCCCATCTGCGGAGGGGCAACGATATAATCAAGCTCAAGTGACGGATTTGCTTCAAGCTCATCAGCGTCGTAAGATTTACCCGTGAATCTTTTACCCGGTGCTTTCATCCGACGCTGTGAGTTAACAATTTTTACCTGCTGAACAACCTCAAAAAGCCTCGGTCTGCCGGAAATTCCACAAGCTTTAAGGCTTGGTGAAACAGCGAGACAGATTGTTTTCTCCGTCCTTGTCAGGTCAGCAACAACAAGGTTCGTTTTCAGCGGGTCGAGATTTCTCTCCATCGCTTCAACGCTGGCATAGAAGGACTTCAGGTCAATTGCAATATAAGTTCTTTTTTCTTTCATCCTTCCGCCTCCTTGCAAATTTTCGTATCATTCTTATTCAGTATACCACGTTTCTTGCCCGAAATCAATATTTTATCGAACATTTGTGCGAGATTTTGCAATAAAAAAACGGACAGTAAAAACTGTCCGTTTCTTTTATCTTTCCAGCTCGGAAAAATTAATTCTTTTATCTTTGAAATAAAATTCTCTGTCGTGCTCATTGATTTCACGAAGTACTCTGCAGGGGTTACCCACAGCAACAACGTTTGCAGGGATATCCTTTGTAACAACACTGCCTGCACCGATAACAGTGTTATCCCCTATTGTTACACCTGGCATAACCAGAGCACCTGCGCCTATCCAGCAGTTTCTGCCGATATGCACGGGCATATTATACTGATACTGCTTTTCACGAAGTTCGGGCAAAATCGGATGACCTGCCGTTGCGATAACAACGTTGGGTGCAATCATCGTATAGTCACCGACGTAGATGTGGCTGTCATCAACAAGTGTGAGATTGAAATTTGCATAAACACATTTTCCGAAATGGCAATGTGCACCACCCCAGTTTGCGTGAAGCGGAGGCTCGATATAACAGTTTTCGCCGATTTCAGCAAACATTTCCTTGAGCATTTCCGCACGCTTATCAAGCTGTGTCGGTCTGGTCAGATTAAAATCATAAAGTCTGTCAAGGCATTGAAGCTGTTCAGCCATTATATCCTCGTCATCAGGCAGATATAAATCCCCCGAAACCATCTTTTCTTTCTGGGTCATTATATATCTCCTTCCGAGGGTTTGAACGCAGGCATAAGCTGAAGTTTAAACAGATTATTCACGTGCATTCTGTCGATACGAGCCTTCTTTTCAAGGTCGTCTATCTCACCCGTTCTGATATACTTATCAAGTTCGGCATAGGTAAAGCCGAGATTATCCTCGTCGGTTTTTCCGCACAGACCGTCAATCGGAACTTTATCCACAAGCACGTCGGGGAGATTGAGAAGTCTGCCAATTTCCTTAACCTCTGCAACGGTAAGATTTGATAAGGGACTGAAATCGCCTGCGGCATCACCGTAACGGGTTGAGTAACCGACCCAATCCTCAGAAAGATTGCAGGTATTACATACTCTGCCGTTGCAACACTGTGAAACGGCATAAACCGTTGACATTCTTATTCTCGGAGGCAGATTCATTCTCGCCTGTGCAGTAACCTCAAGGTCCTCGGGGAAGCTGCCGATAATGCCGTTCACGGCATCCTTGATATTGATAACGTAATGTTTTATTCCGAGATGATTGACAAGCAGATATGCCATATCGATATCGTGCTGTTCACCCTGAGGCATAAGAACACCTATAACTCTCTCTGCACCAAGTGCTTCAACGCAGAGTGCCGCGGCAATAGAGCTATCCTTACCGCCTGATATACCTAAAACCGCATTGCAGCCTTTTCCGTTTTCTTCAAAGAAATTTCTTATCCATAAAACGCATTCGTCTTTTACTTTCTGAGCATTAAACATCTTATTCACCTTCAACATTTATTTGACACATTTTCATTGTAGCAAGAGCCGCATTGTGAGTTTCAACCGTTACACCTGCGCAGCAGGATGCATCGACATACACTTCTTTCTCGGGGAAATATGCTTTCACGATGAGTGCATTTGAAACCACGCATATATCTGTGCAAAGACCGATAAGCGTAACGTCAAAATCTTCATCGCCAACCGTTTCTTTTATAAGCAGCGGAAGTTCAACCGAACCGAAGGTAACCTTTTCAACGGCTGTATACTTTTTATCAGCAAGTGCACCTGCGATTGTTTCGTTGAGTTTCCAACCGTCAGTGCCTTTTATGCAGTGCTCAACGGGGAGCTTTTTGCCTTCTGCGGTATCCATATAATTTTCAGAATGGGTATCGTAGGTAACAAATATATCGCCGTTAAACTCTTTTATCTTTTTTGCGGCATTATCGACAATCGCAACAGCCTCGGGAGTGCCGAGCGCACCGTCAACAAAATCCTTCTGAATATCAACAACAATCAATAAATGTTTCACAGACGTACCTCCTGTATAAGTTACCAATTCTCAACTTTAATATCAACGTAATAATATCATAATATAAACTCTATTTCAAGAACGCCTTATATTTTGTGTTGAGAAAACAGATTCTTATCTTCGTTTTCTTCGAAAAGACCGAAATCCGACGCTTTCACCTCGTTAAAATATTCACCGTTTGTGATATTTAAGATTTTATTATGCATATCACACCTCAACAAATTTTGTTTATCGGTTATTGTTGATGATTAAAACAAATAAGCGTCAATCCGTATAAATTGAAACGGGACCGTATAATCCGCCGGATACAAGGTCTTTGGCATATTCTGTCTCTGTTTCAAAATACGGAGATAATTGTTTGATTTTCCACTTATCAAAATAGTCTGTATGAATATATCGGTTTGCGGAAGTGTTTGTTACAATCACTTTGAGAATATTGTTTTTCTCAAGCACACCGCAAGGAATTCTCAGTCTGTACGGAGACATAAACGCTGTTCCGAGACAATGATTATTCAGATAAACACTTGCAGAAAAATGCACCTCGCCAAGGTCAATTTCGCCCTCTTTTCCGGCTTTATCAGCCGAAAGCTCAAACACTGTTTCATAAACGCAACTTCCTGAATAAGAATCCCCTATCACCCCACTCCAATCGCCAAGAGTAACAGCGGTTGCGTTTTCTGTGTGCATTACGTTATCAAATCCGTTTTCATTAAAAATAAGCTCAATATGTTTACTGAACTTAAACTGATTTAAAATTTCGGATTTTTCTTTGAATTCTTTTATATCTTCTGCATCAACAGTCTCTTCGGTCAGCAGAACAACTGCGGTTTCACCGACGGCAAGAGTAATATTGAGAATGCCGTTTTCGGCTTTGAAACGCTGTAATTTTCCGTTTTCAATATTGAGCAGATATCCGTTTTCGTCAGGTAAATGAACCTGATAATCAACACTATCCCCCGATTCGCGGAACAGACAGAATATTTCTGCATTTTCTGTTTTTCTGTGTGTTGCACGCAATCCCGAATTGTTGATTTTAATCACGGGTTCTGCATCCGCAACATCATAAGAAACCTTGCCGCCGTTGCCGATAAATTCATTTATGACTTTCTGAATTTCTTGCGGAACAAATGCACCGTCGGGAATAATGACGTGTTGATATTCTGCCTTGCCGATACGTATACAGCCACCGCTGATTTCGGCTGACTTAATAACATCATCGTCAATAATATCGAAATCAACCGCCTTATCTTCAAGTGCTCTGCCGAATTCATCAAAGGTTTTGGCAACCGCCTTTGCGTTTAATCTGCCCTGAATATCACAAACGGGATAATAAAGTGCGGTTTTGCAGATTCTCTCTCCGAGTGAGGATATATAGGAAAGCCTTTCCATATAGCGGTTAAAAAGGTTAAGATGTTTGTAATAAGGCTGGTTTTCGGTAAAAACAGGCAGTTCCTGTGCGAGAAAAGCATCTTTTCTTCCGAGAGGAAAGTTGAAAAGATTAAAAATATTTATTCCGCGAGCAGCAAGATATCCGACGGTGAATCGCACTATGTCATAGCTAACAGCAGCACCTGCAACACCTAAAATTTCAGCCATTGCAAGTTTTGTGCCGTTGTGTGCAGCGGCAGATGAAGCATATCTCGGAAAGAATCCGTTATAGCCGTTCATATCATCTTTTTTGCTGACTTGATTATCGGGGTAAACCTGACGCCAGATAACGTCAATCCCCGGAATATCAAGGCAACGAAGCGCACGCATCAGATTAAAGTTGTTACCGCTGTTGATACAACCAAGAGGATCGTGGTCTTTGTCGAGATGACCCGTAAACTCAAGTCCGTTATCGTTTGCCCATTTCTTGCAGGGAAGAAGAAAATTCTCGCAGAACATCTGACTGCACAAATCATACCAACGGTGCAGAATATAAACGTTTTCTTCAGTTACGTCCGATTTTTTCATAATCAGCGGCAGATGAGGTAATATTGATTCTCCGTATTTTTCTTCATATTTTTGAGCAAGTTCATCGTTGAATGCGTTTGCAGGAGCTTTCGGCTCATCGGTAAAAACTGCAGTAACGTTGCTCTCAATCGGATATTTCCCGTGAGTGATTTCAATAAAATATTCTGTTGCATTTTTATTGAGCAAATCGGGATAAGTGCCGTTTTCTTTTTCTGCAACGTATTCTGTGACAACGGTATCTTCGGCAAAAATATAACCTTCCGATATCATATCACAGTCATTAACGAACGTGGCGATGATATCAGGCCTTGTTTTCTTGTAAATCTCTCCTGCCGAAAAATTGCACTCATAAACTTTGAGCACCTGTTTTGCAAATTCGGGGTGGTCTTTTATAACCTTTCCGCAAGCACTGCCTGAGGGCCAACCGCCTTCGTCATAAATCCAGCAGTTCATTCCGAGCTTTTTACCCTTTTCAAAAGCATAAGCGCAAAGCTCAAAATATTCATCCGAAAGATATTCGGGGTCAAGCTTCGTGGGCATACTGTCGGGTCTGAATTCCTTCGGCTCGGGAAGAATATAGAACGCTCTGATGCCGAGATTCTGCATTTCAGCTAATTGAGTGTCTATAATTTCACGGGTGCAAACGTCGTTCCACACCCAGATATAAACCGGTGCGAAAGCAACGGCGGGAGATATGAATTTGTTTATATCGAATTCACTGCTGTTTTTCATTGTTTAAGTCACACATTCCTGTCATATCTGTTCTTCTTTTTGAGATTGTTTATGAACAACTTCAGGAAAACAATCATTATCGCATACAATACGGCAAGAAGAACGGGATATATTTTAATTCCGAAAATTCCGCTTATAAGACTTACCGCAGGAGGAGCAAGCATAACGCCGATGTAAGCAAAGGCTATCTGCGAACCCATAACGGATTGCGATACCTCTTTGCCGAAGTTATGCGGTGTAAGATGAATCATATTCGGATAAATCGAGCCGTTTCCGAGACCGACAAGGAACAAGCCTGCAACGGTAAGCACACCGTGAAGCGGAAGAAGCATAACCGCAATTGCAGGAGCAAGGATTGCACAGCCTATGCCGATTCGTTTCCACGTGTTGATTTTGTTTGAAAGCAAACCCGAAACAAAACGTCCGATTGACATGCCGACGTAATATACTGTCAGAGCGAGCGCACCGTGTTCGGGTAAAAATCCTTTTTCTTCAACGAGATACGTGCTGCCCCATACTCCGCAGGCATATTCAATTGCGTTTGTTGCAAGCATTATAACCCACACCTGACGCACTTCGGGCATCTTTGCCATCTGCAAAAGAGAAAGATTGGTACTGTTTTCTTCTTCTGCCTGTACGCCTGATGATGGTCTCTTCCATAACGGAATTGATACAATCAGCAATATCGTGATAGCCGCCTGAACGTAAAATGCATAACGGTAGCCGCCTCGCCAACCGGTGTTGCTTAAGGCAACGGACATAAGATACGGGCTTAGAGATACACCTACACCGTAAAAGCAATGAAGGAAATTCATATGACTTGCTTTGAAATGAAGTGCAACGTAATTGTTGAGCCCCGAATCAATCGCACCTGCACCGAGTCCGAGAATAACGGCAAGGGGGATCATAATCCAGAATGATTTTACAAAAGAGAAGCCGAATAAAGAAGCCGCAGTCATAGCGGTGCTGAAAGCGGTAACTTTTGACGTGCCGATTTTATTTAAGATTTTTGTGCTGAACATACTTGAAAATACGGTACTGCCCGAAATAATGAACGTAATAAAACTGACAGCTTCAACGGGTATGTTAAGCTCTGTGTGAACGGCAGGCCACGCAGAACCGATGAGCGAATCAGGAACTCCGAGTCCGATAAACGCAATATATATAACTACTAATAAAAAAGCCATAAAGTCTCCGAATGAATTGGATTTTTTTAATTAATTTATATGATGCTTACCTGATAAATTGGAATTTACTTGCTGCAATACACCGCAATTGCTTCACAGATAAACGTAGCAGTGCCGTCAGCATGTTTATCAATATTATTCCTAAAGCGCTCGTCCGCTACATACATCTGACCGAGACCTGCCAAAATTTCATTTGTGCAGACATAGTAATTCTCGGTGATATGGTTCTGCAGCATTTTTACAAGGCTTT
>JAGBUT010000179.1 GCA_017630695.1 Clostridia bacterium | reverse complement strand
TCATCGTTGAAGCTCCCGAAGAAGAGGCAAACGCAGTCGCACGCATTGTCAAGCAGGAGATGGAAAACGCTGTTAAAATGCACGTTATGATGCAGGCTGACGTCGGCATCGGCAAAACTTGGTTTGACGCCAAATAAAGGAAAATTATGAATATTTTATTTGTATGTACGGGCAACACCTGCCGCAGTCCGATGGCTGAAGGCATATTCAAAAAAATTGTTGCCGATAAAAAACTTGATAATATCAACGTTTCAAGCGCAGGTCTTTTTGCAATGTCGGGCGATGAGGTTGCTGATAACGCCGCAAAAGCAGTTGAACGATTCGGCTGCGATATTTCATTACACAGAGCAAGACGCATAACCTCATACGTGCTTGATGAAACGGACAAATTCGTTTGTATGACTTCCGAGCACGCAACAAGCCTTGCTCTCTACGTGCCGAGAGAAAAAATCATCGTTCTCGGTGGTGGAATCCCCGACCCTTACGGCGGAAACCTTGAAACCTACCTCACCTGCGCCAACAGTATCAGAACAGCCTTGCTTTCACAGTTTGACGAAATCGTTTCGGAGGATGCGGAATGAATATAACCGTTACCGAGATGAAAAAAAAACATGTTGAAGCAATCGCTCTTCTGGAAAAGGAATGCTTCTCGTCCCCTTGGAGCGAAAATGCTCTTGCAGAAGAGCTAGATAATCCCGATTCACATTTTCTCGTTGCCGAGTGCGACTCGGTAGCAGGATACATCGGAGTGCAGGAAATCCTTGGTGAGGCATATATCACAAACATCGCAGTCTTTGAGAATTTCCGCAAAAAAGGAATCGGCAGAATACTTCTGAATGCCGCTGTGAAAGGTGCAGCTTCACGAAACTGCGAGTTTATAACTCTTGAGGTGCGTGTAAGCAATACTGCCGCAATCTCACTCTACGAATCCGAGGGATTTGAAAAAATCGGAGTCAGAAAGAACTTTTACGCTTCACCCGTTGAGGACGGAGCTATTTATACCAAATATTTTTCCGGAGGTAAAACGGAATGAAAATACTTGCAATCGAATCATCCTGCGATGAAACCGCTGCAGCCGTTGTTGAGGACGGCAGAAAAGTTCTCTCAAGCGTTATTGCTTCGCAGGTAAAAGAACACATCGTCTACGGCGGTGTTGTTCCCGAAATCGCATCAAGAATGCACACTCAGGCGATTTCAGGGGTTGTTTCAAAAGCACTCGAAGATGCAAAGGTTACATACAGTGACCTCGATGCAATTGCCGTCACATATGCACCCGGTCTTATCGGTGCGCTTCTTGTAGGATTGAATTTTGCAAAGGGTCTCTCATATTCAACGGGACTCCCACTTGTGCCCGTTCATCATCTTCGTTCTCACATTGCTGCAAACTATATCACCCAGCCTGAGCTTGAGCCACCCTTCCTCTGCCTTGTTGTTTCGGGCGGTCACAGCCACATCGTTGCAGTCAACAGCTACACAGATTTTAAAATCATCGGCAGAACACGAGACGATGCCGCAGGCGAATGCATGGATAAAGCTGCAAGAGCTATGGGTCTGCCCTACCCCGGCGGTGTTAATCTTGACAGAATCAGCGTCAACGGAGACCCCACAAAATATAAGCTTCCCAGGCCCAAGGTTGACGGCAGTGAATATGATTTCAGCTTTTCGGGTCTGAAAACTGCGGTTGTCAACATCATCCATAATTCAAAACAGAAGAATATTGAAATAAGCATCCCTGACCTCGGTGCGTCATGTATAGAAACGGTTGCGGATTGCCTTGTCAACAACACAGTAAAAGCTGCCGAAGAATTCGGCTTCAAAAAGATTGCTCTTGCAGGCGGTGTTTCGGCAAACTCCCGTTTAAGAGCAAGAATGAAAGCTGTATGCGAAGAAAAGGGGTGGGAACTCTTTATGCCCGAGCTTTCACTCTGCGGCGACAACGCTGCAATGGTCGGCGCACAAGGTTATTATGAATATTTGAAGGGCAATGTTGCAGGATTGGATCTCAACGCCTTCGCAACAATGCCGATTGACGAATAATATCGACCTTTTTTGACTCAAAAATGAATTTTTAAAAATTATTTTATGCAAATCTTGACTTTTGCCGTATTTTTGGTATAATTATAATGGGTTAGGTTGGAAATGATAAAAATATAATAATGATTGTATCACTCAATAACCTTTCTCGTTTATATTAATTTGTTAATTTTTGTTGTTTTTCACAATCGAAAGGAGAAGAAAACATGACATCCAATAAGAGCATCCTTTCCTGGATTCAGGAAAAAGTTGAGCTTGTTAAGCCCGACAACATTGTCTGGATTGACGGCTCCGAAGAACAGCTTGAGCAGCTTCGTGCAGAAGCTTGCGCTACAGGCGAAATGATCAAACTCAACGAAGAACTTCTTCCCGGCTGCTACCTTCACAGAACAGCAGTCAACGACGTTGCCAGAGTTGAAGGCAGAACCTTCATCTGCGCTCCCACAAAAGAAGAAGCAGGCCCCACCAACAACTGGATGGATCCCGCTGAAGCTTATGAAATGCTCTATGCTATCGCAAAGGACAGCTACAAGGGCAGAACAATGTACGTTATCCCCTACTCAATGGGTCCCGTTGGTTCAAAGTTCTCAAAGGCCGGTATCGAGCTCACAGACTCAATCTACGTTGTTCTTAACATGGCTATCATGACAAGAGTCGGCAAGGACGTTCTTGAGGCTCTCGGCGACAGCAACGACTGGGTTCGCGGTCTCCACTGCAAGTGCGACATCGACGAAGAAAAGAGATATATCTGCCAGTTCCCCCAGGACAACACAATCATCTCCGTTAACTCAGGTTACGGCGGAAACGTTCTTCTCGGCAAGAAGTGCTTCGCTCTCAGAATCGCTTCATATCAGGGCAAGAACGAAGGTTGGCAGGCAGAGCATATGCTCATCCTCGGTCTCCAGAAGCCCGATGGCGAAATCAGATACATCTGTGCTGCTTTCCCCTCAGCTTGCGGCAAGACCAACCTCGCTATGCTTATTCCTCCCGAGGGATACTATAAGAACGGCTACCGCGTATGGTGCGTAGGCGACGACATTTCATGGATCCGCAAGGGTGACGACGGCAGACTTTATGCTATCAACCCCGAAAACGGCTTCTTCGGTGTTGCTCCCGGCACAAACAACAAGTCCAACCCCAACGCTCTTGCATCAACAATGCAGGGCACAATCTTCACAAACGTTGTTCACAACCTTGATAACAACACTGTTTGGTGGGAAGGCCTCGATAAGAATCCTCCCGCAAACGCTATCGAGTGGAAGGGCGGCGAATGGAACGGTCAGGAAAGCACAGAAAAGGGTGCTCATCCCAACAGCCGTTTCACAGCTCCTGCAAAGAACTGCCCCTGCATCAGCTCCGAGTTTGAGAATCCTCAGGGTGTTCCGATCTCCGCTATCGTATTCGGTGGCAGACGTGCAAAGCTCGCTCCCCTCGTATATCAGTCAAGAGACTGGAACCACGGTGTATTCGTTGGTTCAATCATGGCTTCCGAAACAACAGCTGCAGCTGCAGGTGCAGTAGGCGTTGTTCGTCGTGACCCCATGGCAATGCTTCCCTTCTGCGGCTACAACATGGCTGATTACTGGCAGCATTGGATCAACATCGGTGCAGGTCTTGATCCCGAAAAGGCTCCCAAGATCTTCAACGTTAACTGGTTCCGTAAGGATGA
>JAGBUT010000178.1 GCA_017630695.1 Clostridia bacterium | reverse complement strand
TTTCATCGCAGGTATGACCGACAGATATGCGGTAAGAGTTTTTGAGGAGCTTTATATCCCCAAGGCATGGAACGAGCTTAACGTTCTGTTCTAATAAAGGAAAGATAAGGATTTTTGGATGAGTTTAAAAGAAACGGTGATTAAGCTCACGTGTATTCTGGCTATGCTCTGCTGTTTTGTTCAGACAGCGGCGGCTGACTGGTATGATGATATCAAGCCGAACGGCACGTGGGTTGATATAGAGGGTAACGATTTCGTTGCCGAAACATTTTACGGTGTTCCTGCACTTTATAACGAGGATAACCGCAATTATCAGTGCGGAGAGCTGGTAATCAGATTTTATAAAGAGGCTTACGGTCTTGATATCAGACCTTACAGTCAGCCTGTTCCGACCTCTTATACAGAAGGCTATAAATTCGTCAAAACCAAAGACCCGAAGCCGGGCGATATCATTTACGTTTCTGCAGAGATGAGAGATTCGGATATGGATCATTGGGCAATCGTCAGAAGCTATGAAAACGGCTACATAACGATGTTTGAGCAGAATGCCCGCAGCAGCGGCAGAGCAGCCGTTGGCAGGCAGATTAAATTCCCGTCGGATTCATATTATATCTTCACACCCGTGAGCATGGGTGACGCACCTGCGCCGACGCTTAAAAACGCATCAAAGGATGAAGTGACCACCAAACAGGCAACAACAACCGAGAAGCCTACCGAGGTCACCACAACCGAGAAGCAGACGACCACGGTGCCCACAACCGCAAAGCCCACAACAACAGCACCCACAACGGTCAAGGCAACCACAACCAAACCCACAACAACCAAACCCGTTACCACGCAGGAGGCAACAACCGTTACCGAAACTCTCACCGACGTGAGTGTAACGCTTACCGAAGAGGTAACAACTGCCGTTGCAACAACGCTCGGCATTACCGAAACGCAGACGGCTGCCAACGTGAATACAGACGGTGAGAAACCGAAATATATCGTTCTTGCCGTTGCAGGTTCATCTCTTGCAATTGCGGTTTCGGCAACGTTAATTATCAAAAAGAGAAAGAAATTCTGAATTTAAGGTTATGAAAGGGGGAACAGACATTGAAGCTTAACGAAAGATTTATTCAGGATTTGCAGGAAAGAGCAGATATCGAGCAGGTTATTTCGTCATACGTCACGCTTAAACGCAGGGGCAAAACCCTTGTAGGTCTGTGCCCGTTCCATAACGAGAAAACCCCCTCTTTCACAGTTTATCCCGATACACGTTCATTCTATTGCTTCGGCTGCGGTGCAGGCGGTGACGTTATCAGCTTTGTGCGTCGAATAGATAACCTCGATTATATCGAAGCTGTCAAATCCGTTGCGCAGATTGCAGGTATGCCGATGCCCGAGGACGGTTATGACGATACTCTTTCCAAAAAGAGAATGCGTCTGCTTGCGGCAAACAGAGAGGCTGCAAGATTTTTCAACTCCTGCCTGATGCAGGAAAAGAACCGTCACGCTCTTGAATATTTTCTTTCAAGAGGACTTTCGATGAATACTATCCGCCATTTCGGTCTCGGCTATGCTCCGAACGAGTGGCGTTCGCTTCTTGAACATCTGCGTTCAAAAGGCTTTACCGATGAGGAACTTGTTCTCGCCAACCTTGCAAGACGCTCCGATAAGGACGGCAGAGTTTCTTATTACGATAATTTCCGAAACAGAGTTATGTTCCCCATAATCGACCTGCGAGGCAACGTTATTGCCTTCGGAGGCAGAGTTATGGATGACTCAAAGCCCAAATATATCAACACTTCCGATACACTTGTTTATAAAAAGAGCAACGGTGTTTTTGCACTCAATTTTGCAAAGAACGCCAATGACAATAAGCTGATTCTCGTTGAAGGCTATATGGACGTTATCGCTCTGCATCAGGCAGGCTTCACGAATGCGATTGCGTGTCTGGGCACAGCCTTCACAAGCGAGCAGGCAAATCTTCTTGCCCGTTATGCGGAAGAAATTCTTATCTGCTACGATAACGACGAAGCGGGTAAAAAGGCAACCGAAAAGGCTCTCGGAGTGCTCGGTAAAACGGGTGTGAAGCTCCGCGTTGTCAAGATGGATGGCGGCAAGGATGCCGATGAAATCATCCGCAAACACGGTAAAGAGCGTTTCGATGCTTTGCTCGGCAAAGCGGCTAACAGAACGGAATACCGTTTGCTTGAAGAGAGAATGAAATTCAATCTCTCAACCGATGACGGCAAACTCCGTTTCCTTATGGCGGCAACGCAGATTCTTGCCGAGTGCGGCAGCATAGAATGTGATATTTATGCAACGAGGCTTTCAAATGAGCTCGGTGTCAATATTGACAGCATAAATGCGCAGATAAAATCGGCAAAGGCAAAAATCCGCAGAAATGAGGAGGAGCGCAGAAGAAAAGAGCAGGATGCGGCTCTCACCAGAAGCTTTGAGGATAAAAACAACCCCGAAAGGGCGGCAAATCTCAGGGCGGCAAGGGCAGAAGAAACAATCATCGCTTCTTTTATGCGCAACCCCGATTTTTATAAAAAACTCAAGGACAAGCTGACTCCCGAGGATTTCGTTACGCTGTTTAACCGCAGACTGTACGAATGCCTTGCACAGATACTTGATTCAGGTGTTGATGCGGAGCTCAGCCAGTTTGCAGGGCGATTCAGTCCTGAAGAAATGGATAGCGTAACACGTATTTACATCTCTTCAAACTCTCTCTCGAATACGATTAAAGAGTGTGAGGATTGCATATCGGTGCTCAAAGAGAAGTCGGGTCCGAAGATAACCGATGCTTCTCAGATGAGCGATGAGGAATTCCTGAAACTGTTTAGAAAAGAATAGGATGTGGTAGTGGTGGAAGTAGCAGAGAGGAAATCCCCCTTTGATGCCCTTATCGAGAAGGGCAAGGCGGCAGGCAGACTGACAATGCAGGATATCGATGCCGCTATAATCAATCTTGAAGATATTGACCCCGCAGAGCTTGATAAACTCTATGAAACACTTGAAGAGCTTAAAGTGGAAATTGTTGACGAGGTTTCGGACGCAACCCTTGAAAGCTTCAACGTGGATTTATCAAAGAATATCGAAGTGAGCGAAAGCTCAGACAGCGGCACTGACGACCCCGTAAGAATTTATCTCAAAGAAATCGGCAGAGTGCCTCTTCTCACACCCGAGGAAGAAATTGAAATCGCAATCCGCATTTCAAACGGTGATACCAAAGCAAAAGACCGTCTCGTCGAAGCAAACCTTCGCCTTGTTGTAAGCATTGCGAAAAAATACGTCGGCAGAGGTCTGCCGTTCCTTGACCTTGTTCAGGAAGGTACGCTCGGTCTTATCAAGGCTGTTGATAAATTCGATTACACAAAGGGCTTCAAGTTCTCAACCTATGCAACGTGGTGGATTCGTCAGGCTATCACAAGAGCAATCCCTGACCTTGTGAGAATAGTCAGAGTGCCCGTGCATATGAGTGAATCAATCAACCGCTACAGAAAAGTCAGCAGTATGCTTCTTCACGAAAACGGCAAGGAGCCGACTGAAAGCGAAATCGCCCAGATGATGGGAACAACGGTTGAAAAGGTGCGCGAAATAATGCGTGTTGCACAAGAACCCGTTTCGCTCGAAACACCCATCGGCGAGGAGGAGGACAGCCATCTCGGTGATTTCATCCCCGACACAGAGTCTCCCGAACCCGAGGATGCAACGATAATGAATATGCAGAGAGAGCAGATTGCAGTTGCTCTGAAAACTCTCACAGAGAGAGAGGAGCTTGTTATTTCTCTTCGCTACGGTCTTAACGGCAACAGAGTGCATACTCTTGAAGAGGTCGGCAAGGTGCTGGGCGTTACCCGTGAAAGAGTCCGCCAGATTGAATCAAAGGCACTGCGTAAATTAAGACATAAGAGCAGACTCAAATTCTTTATGCGATAAAGAATAAGATTTGCTCATAATGTATATTTCAGATGATTTTTGTAAAATTAACATAAGGATGTGAATGTTATGGAAGGAACAGAAAAAAAGACCCCGTTCAAGGCGTTGATCGAAAAGGGTAAGGCAGCAGGCAAACTCTCCACCCAGGAAATCGACAGCGCAATCATTGAAATGGATCTTGATATCGAAGAGCTTGATAAACTCTATGAAACTCTCGAGAGCAACAACATTGAGATTATCGATGACCTTTCAAGTGCTTCGCTTGAGAGCTTTGACGTTGATATTCCCAAAAACCTTGACATCGGCAGCGGCGATGACAGAGGCGGCAACGTTGACGACCCCGTTAAGGTTTACCTTAAGGAAATCGGCAGAGTGCCCCTTCTCACTCCCGAAGAAGAAATCGAACTTGCAATCCGTATTTCCGATGATGACAAGCAGGCAAAGCAGCGTCTCGCAGAGGCTAACCTTCGTCTTGTTGTAAGTATCGCAAAGAGATACGTGGGCAGAGGTATGCAGTTCCTCGATCTTATTCAGGAAGGTAACCTCGGCCTTATCAAGGCTGTTGATAAGTTCGACTATACAAAGGGCTTCAAGTTCTCAACTTATGCAACTTGGTGGATTCGTCAGGCTATCACAAGAGCTATTGCCGATCAGGCAAGAACAATCCGTATCCCCGTTCATATGGTTGAAACAATCAACAAGGTTAAAAAGACAAACAGCCAGCTGCTCCACAAGAACGGCAGAGACCCGACGGCAGAAGAAATTGCCGCAGAGCTCGATATGCCTGTTGATAAGGTGCGTGAAATCCTCCGTGTGGCACAGGAACCCGTTTCGCTCGAAACACCCATCGGTGAAGAAGAGGACAGCCATCTTGGTGATTTCATCCCCGATGATGACGCTCCCGCACCCGCTGATGCAGCATCAATGCTTCTTCTCAAAGAGCAGCTTAACGACGTTCTTCGCACTCTGACTCCCAGAGAAGCAAAGGTTCTCGCTCTTCGTTTCGGTCTTGAGGACGGTCATCCTCACACCCTTGAAGAGGTTGGCAGCGAATTCGGTGTTACAAGAGAAAGAATCCGCCAGATTGAGGCAAAGGCACTGCGCAAGCTTCGTCATCCCAGCAGAAGTAAGCGTCTTAAGGATTTCCTTGATTAATCAGATAACAAAAGCAAAAAGGAGCTGTGTAAAAACAGCTCCTTTATTATTTATATAATATATTTAAAAATATAAAACATTAATATATTATTTCTCGATTCCGAGTTCCTTGCAGCATTCTGCAACAATCTGCTTCATCTCATCCATCTTGCGTTCCATATCGGCAACGAGAGTGAACTGTGTGTGGCAACGGTCAAGGTTGTGCTCGGGGTAAGCGGTCTTGAAGTAAACGTCGCCGTTGATGAAGTCGCCGAGGAAACGCATACCGCATTCAAGAGTCATAAGCTTTGCGGAGAAGGGGAGGTATTCGATTTCCTTTGCGGTCAGGCTTTCGCCTGCGGTTGAGAGATAACCGAGAGTATAAGTTCTGAAAAGGTCAAGGTTGATTGAAACCTTTGAGAGGTCTTTTTCATCCTCTGTTGCTG
>JAGBUT010000177.1 GCA_017630695.1 Clostridia bacterium | reverse complement strand
GTGAATAACACCGTCAGGTTTTTCGTCTGCGATAAAAGAATCAACCGCATCGGCATCTGTTATATCAAGCTCAGGCAAATCAACACCGATTGCCTCAACTCCCTCTGCCTCAAGTCTTTTTATCACGTCATATCCGAGCTGACCCTTTGCGCCCGTAACGATTATTTTCATACGTTCACCCCGTTGAGTGGTAAATTACCGTAATATTTTAACATATTTTTCCGTTTCATACAACATTTTTTTATTTTATGCTTTTTTATTGAAAGAATATGTGATATTATAAATGCAGAAGCTTGAAAAGAGGTGTTCCCCGTGACGTTCAAAAATCTTGTTGACCTTCATACGCACACTGATAATTCTTTTGACGGCAATCACTCCACAATGTTTCTTTGTGAAACGGCCTATATGAAGGGTCTGCGTGCCGTTGCGTTCACCGACCACCTCGAAATGGATGCATTCTTCAAAGGCAGCTTTGACAAAACCGCAATTCACTCTTTTTTTGAGATTGCCAAAGCTCGTTCTGCGTTTGAAGGCAGATTGCTCGTTTGCATCGGTGCAGAATTAGGTCAGGCAGTTTACAATAAAGAAATTTCCGAAAAACTTATTTCAACAATGAAATACGATATCATCATCGGTTCAATTCATAACCTGCCAAATGTTCAGGATTTTTATTATATGGATTTCAATGACGAAAACATCGATTATCATTCCTTGCTTGACAGCTATTTTGAATGGGAGCTTAAACTCGCTCAATGGAACGGTTTCGACACTCTCGCTCATCTTACCTATCCTCTTCGTTATATTGTCGGAAACTACGGCAAGAGCGTTGATATGAGCAGATACTCTGAGATAATTGACGAAATTCTTCTCACGCTTATCAGAAACGGCAAATCGCTTGAGCTCAACACCGCAGGTCTGCGTCAGCCTATCGGAATAACCTCGCCTGACGAAAGTATTCTCCGCCGCTACAAAGATCTTGGCGGCTCAATGCTGACAATCGGCTCGGATGCTCATTACGCAGAGCACCTCGGTGCAGGGATTGACAAAGGCTATGAACTTGCTCTGAAATGCGGTTTTGATTCGATTACGATATATCAGAACAGAACGCCTACGCTCATCCCTATTGAATGAAAGGAGCAGAAACAATGATTAAAGTTACCGCACCTGCAAAAATCAATTTATTTCTTGATATTCTCGGCAGACTTGAAAACGGTTTTCACAGCCTTTTTATGGTTATGCAATCGGTTGACCTTTGCGACGAAATAACGCTTGCCAAAGGTAACGGCGGAATCTCACTCACCTGCTCCGATGCCCGTTTACCGCAAGACGGCAGAAACATTGCTTACAAAGCGGCCGCAGCATTCTTTGAAGCAACGGGTATTGAGCCGAATGCCGTTATCACAATCGAAAAGAAAATCCCCTTTGAAGCAGGGCTTGCAGGCGGCAGCGCAGACGCTGCAGCCGTTATTGTCGGACTTAACGAGCTTTACGATACCAATCTCTCAACTCAAACAATGTGCGATATCGGTCTGAAAGTAGGCAGTGACGTCCCCTTCTGCATTGAAGGTGGCACCTGCATTGCACAAAACAGAGGCGAAGTTCTTTCAAGAGTCAAACCTCTTAAAGATTGCTTTATTGTTCTTGCAAAACCTGAAAAAGGCGTTTCAACTGCGGCGGCTTTTGCGGCTGCTGATAATTCATATATCTACCATCCCGACAGCATCAGAATGCTTGATGCTTGTTCAAACGGAGATTTCGAAGGCATCTGCAAATATGCAGGCAACGTTTTCGAACAGGTTATCGAGGTTGTGGAAAGAGTAAGTATCAAAGAAACAATGCGCAACTTCGGCTCCGTGCTCTATCAGATGAGTGGAAGCGGTCCCACTGTTTTCGGAATTTTCAACACAAAAGAGGAAGCCGAAAACTGTGCTGCCGAACTGAAAAAGGACTACAAGGATGTATTTGTCACCCGACCCGTTGATAGCGGTGCAAAAGTTATATAACCAAATACCGCACGGAGTTTTTACTATTCCGTGCGGTTTTATATTGACCTGAACGAAAAAAAGTGATAAAATTTTCGTTCGGAAGAAGGTGCTTTTTTGAAACTCAAAAACAAGGAATCAAGAATCATTTTTATATGTTGGCTCGCTTATACCGCAGCTTACATCGGCAGACTCAATTTCAGCGCATCAAACGTTGCAATTATCGAGGCTCTCGGTGCAACCAAACCCGATGCAGGTCTTGTAAGCTCGTTCTTTTTCTTTGCATATGGTGCAGGTCAGCTTGTAAACGGTATTCTTTCAAAAAGATATAACGCAAAATATATGATTTTCGGAGCGTTGATCGTTTCTGCCGTGCTCAATTTACTTATGCCGTTTTGTCCCGATATGTCGGTCATGAAATACATATGGCTCTTCAACGGTATGGCACAGTCTGTTTTGTGGAGCACTCTTATCAAAACGCTTTCTGATTTTGTTTCGGATAAGAGACTGCCCTCTGCAATTCTTGCAATGAGCACAACCGTTGCTATCGGCACACTTTTATCCTACGGCATCTCGGCATTCTTCGTGCGATTCGGAATCTGGCAGGCTGTTTTCTATGCCGCAAGTGTTATTTTGCTGATTTCCGCCTTTGTCTGGCTTTTCCTCTTCGGTCCGTCCGAGAAGAAAATCCCCGAGGCTGAAAAGGTAAAAACTGATAAAATCAAGATGAACCGCACAATTATATTTGCTCTTATTCTGACCGCAATTGCAGGCATTGCAAACGGTTTCATCAAAGACGGTATCACCACTTGGGTACCCTCTGTGCTTTATGAAGAATTTAATCTCTCACAATCCTTCTCGATTCTTCTGACCTTATTCCTGCCGATGGTTTCAACTCTCGGCGCAACAATCGCAAAGAAAACACATGAAAGAATCCAATCCCACGCAACGATGAATATGATATTCTATGCCGTTTCGGCAATTCTCTGCGCAGGTGTACTTCTTTCACTTAAAATCAAAAGCCTGCCTGCAATTATGATTTGCTTCATCGGTGTTGCTTGCGGAATGGCAATGATAAACAACGTTATCACAAGTATGTTTGCGCTTGACTATCGCAAAAGCCTCAACGCAGGCTTTGCCGCAGGTCTGCTCAACACCTTCTGTTACGTGGGAAGCACAACAACCACATATACTCTCGGTGCGGTTTCGCAGGCAAAAGGCTGGAATGCCGTTTTCATCATTATGCTGATTGTCTGCATTGCGGCGGCGGTTATTTGCTCTGCGGGACTTATCACAGAAAGAAAACAAAACAAATCATAAGGCGGTGTAACAATGAATCTGAAAACCGAAATCACCTTTGACAAGCTCATAAACAGAAAATACTATCGCAAAGCAAAGACTCTTGCGGCATCACTCCCCGAAGGTTTCACTCTCACCTATCACGCAGGTGCACTCAACACCAAAGCGAATACCGTTGAATCAATCGAAGCGGCTCTTGCTCACGGTGCAGAGGTTGTTGAATTTGACGTTTCATTCAGACCTGACGGTACCGCTGTCATCATCCACGATTCATCCCCGAAAGAAAACGAAGGTGTTTTGCTCGACGATGCTCTCGCAGCAGTAGCATCCGATAACAAATGCAAAATCAACCTTGATATCAAATCAACGGCAAATCTTCCGCAGGTTGATGCTCTTATCGGAAAGTATAATCTTTTTGAAAGAGTTTTCTATACGGGAGTTTTCAGAGATTGGGTTGAAACCGTAAAAACAAATTCCGCTATCCCCTACTATCTGAATCACAGCCTTTCTGCAGAGGAAGCGGAAAACACCGCAGTTCTTCAGAAACTTGCAGATGAAATCCTTGAAATCGGAGCAATCGGTCTTAACAGCAATTTCAGAAACGCAAGTTTAACCGCAACTGATATTATGCATCAAAAAGGACTTCTCGTTTCATACTGGACAGTCAACAGCTCAAAGAATGCGGCAAAGGTTATCGCTTATCAACCCGATAATATCACAACAAAAAAACCGCATTTACTCATCGGCATGGTAAAATAAAGAAAGAGCATCGGCAAACACCGATGCTCTTTTACTATTATTAAATTAAAGACCCATAACTTTCATAAGGGTTGCGGAGATTTTTTCCTGTCTTGCCTTTGCAATGCTCTGATTTTCACCCTTAACAGAGAAATAAAGCTTGAGCTTAGGCTCTGTGCCTGAAGGTCTTGCTGCTGCCCATGAACCGTCAGCAAAGTCGAAACGAAGCACGTTTTCCTTGGGAAGACCGTCAATGCCGAGAGAATAGTCCTTGAGTGCGGAAAGATCATCAAAAGCTGCCTCTCCGTTTTCTCTGAGAAGCTGCATTGAAGCCTGAATCTTCTCTGCGCCTTCCTTACCCTTGAGCACGATTGTTTCAAGGCTGTCATAGTAATAACCATATTCAGCATAGATATCATTCAGTGCATCAACGAGTGTCTTGCCCTGATTCTTATAATATGAAGCCATTTCAGCAATAAGCATTGAAGCGGAAACAGCATCCTTATCTCTTGCGTGTGTGCCTGCAAGATAACCGTAGCTTTCTTCATAGCCGAAAAGGAAGGTCTTTTCACCGTTATCTTCCCAATCGCAGATTTTCTCACCGATATACTTGAAGCCAGTAAGAGTCTGCACAGTTTCTGCACCATGGCTTTCAGCAATAGCAGCACCGAGACCGCTTGTTACGATTGTCTTTACAACAGCGGCATTTGCAGGCATTGCATCCTTTCTGAATTTGAGAACAAAATCAACAAGCAGAGCGCCTGTCTGGTTACCTGTGAGAAGAAGATATTCACCGTTATGACAAACACCCACACCTACTCTGTCGCAGTCGGGGTCAGTACCGATAACAATATCTGCACCCTCTTCTTCAGCCTGCTTGAGAGCAAAGTTGAGAGCGTCCTTTTCTTCGGGGTTGGGTGAGCGTACGGTTGAGAAGTTACCGTCAGGAAGCTCCTGCGATTTTACGATTGAAACGTTTTTGCCTTCAAGAACTTTTCTCACGGGGATATTGCCCGTGCCGTGAAGAGCTGTATAAACAATCTTAACGTCGCTTTCTTCTGAATAAACACTCTGTGTTTTAACCTCTGCAAGGAAAGCGTCAAGTGTATCCATACCGATTTCGATAAGAAGACCCTTTGCTTTTGCTTCATCGGCATCCATAAAAGGAATTGCCTTAAGGTCTGTTACAGCATTAACGTATGCGATAACCTTATCAGCATACTTGGGAACAAGCTGACAACCCTTTGCGTCATATACCTTATAGCCGTTATACTCCTTGGGGTTGTGGCTCGCAGTAAGAACAACACCTGCGGTACAGTTATGATATCTTACTGCAAAGGAAAGAACGGGAGTGGGCATAAGAGTGTTGAAAAGATAAACCTTGATGCCTGCAGCATTGAGAACTGATGCGGCATCGGATGCAAAAGCGGCTGAATTATTACGTGAGTCATATGCGATTGCAACGGACTTTTCACCGTCAAACTCTGCATTGAGATAATCTGCAAGACCTTTTGTTGCCTTTGCAACGGTGTATTTATTCATTCTGTTGGGACCTGCACCCATAACGCCACGCAGACCGCCTGTGCCGAATTCGAGTTCCTTATAGAATCTGTCTTCGAGTTCTTTCGGATCTGTGATCGCTTCAAGCTCTGCCTTTGTTGCTTCATCAAAGGTAAGCCAATATTCATAACCTTTCATAATATATATCCTCCTTACGGTTCGAATCCAAGTGTTATTATTTCAAACGGTGCATATTCGATTTCGCTCGCTGCACCGATTTCATCCTCAAGCATATTAAGGATTTTTGCTTCTTTCGGAAGCTTCAGAATGCCTCTTTCACCGTTTTGCTCACAAAGTCTGACAACAACGGTCTTACCGTTTTCCGAAAGCTTGACCGCCTGCAGCCAGAGCTTATCGCTGAAATTCAGAGTGCATTCAACGTCCGCTTTTACAATCGGAACATTATATTCAAACGCTGTTTTGTTTATGCAGGAATCAACGGCATCCCCTGCGTGCGGATATATCATATAGCAGAAATCGTGATTTCCGATATCCGAGGTGGGGTCAGGTCGGATTGTTGCACGCAGAAGTGAAAGCGCCATCACACTGCCTTCTGCCGATACACCGTATTTGCCTCTGTTGATAAGGGCAACACCGCCGCCGTGCTCACTCATATCGCACCATTTATGGTGGCAAACTTCAAAACGAGCCTGCTGCCACGAGGTGTTTCGATGAGTTTCTCTGCGGATAAATCCTGCCGAGGTATCACACACAATCTCTCTGGAAAGCACGTTGCAGCCGAATTCAACCTTTGCGAGTCTGTGCTTTTCATTCCAGTCTACTATGTTTTCAACCTCAATACCTCTTGATTTTCTGAAAAGACGGATAATTCTCTGCCACTCGCTTTTTGCGGTTGCGAGAGTAACGCTGAATTGAGCGCACTCACCGTCACACGACACAAATTCAAGAGGCTTTGCTATTCGGATTTCTTCTTGCTTAGTTTTATAATTCGGCAGGATATCCCACGCGTCGTAGTTACCGGGTGTATCGTGATAAATCTTCAGCTTGTTGAAATCGCCCTTTACCCATTCCCTGCAAAGCTCTTTGTCTTTGAGAGAAACAACACTGCCGTCAGGTGCAAACTCAACGGTATAAAACGGAGTTTCAGCCCTAAGTCCGTTATAAGCAAACCAATCTTCGGCATCAGCTTTTGCTATTTCTCCGCAGGAAAGTGCGGCAATCTGCGGCACTGAATAATATCCGCAAACACCTTCACGGATAATATTTCCGTTTTCATCGGGGATAAAAGTGAGAGAACTTCTTTCAAAATTGAGCGAATTGAAATATCTTTTTCCGCTTCCTATAATTTCGGAAAGTTCCTTTTCCATCTGCTCATAGTCAGCCATTGCATCACGGTAAACGGGTGTTATATGACTGCCCGGAATTATATCGTGAAACTGATTTATCATCAGCTTCTTATATATTTCTCGTAATTTTTCAGCAGGATATTCAATTCCCTGCTTAATTCGGAGCACTGAAAGCAGCTCTGCTTCACGCAGCATAAACTCAAGCTTACGGTTAAGTGCCTTAAGGTTGGACTTTGTGGTAAAAGTGCCTCTGTGCATTTCGAGGTAAAGCTCACCGTCCCAGACGGAAAGCTTCTCGTTGCCGTTGAAATTCTTGTGAAGAAATTCCTTGCTTGTCGTATGCTCGGTTTCAGGCATAACGGAAAGTTTATCAAAACGGTGCATCAGCTCAACCATTTCTTCGGTTGCCCCGCTTCCTCCGTCGCCGTAGCCAAACATCTGAAGCGTTGCACTGCCCGTGTTTTTTTCCTGATATGCCTCCCAGTTGTCCGCAACCTGACTCGGCATATTCCACGAAATAAAGTGAGTCGGCGGTACGCAGGCATAAACCTCGGAGCCGTCAATTCCTCGCCAAATAAAGTTGTTATGCGGAAATCTGTTTGTATCATTCCAGGTTGACATTTTGTTTGAAACAAAATAGTCAACACCGCTTTTCTTGAGTATCTGCGGAAGAATCCAACTGTTGCCGAAAACGTCGGGAAGCCAACAGTTATCAACAGTTATTCCGAATTTTTCTCTGAAAAAGCTCTGGCCGTAAAGACATTGACGGATAAGGCTCTCGCAGGAAGGAATATTGCAATCGGGTTCAACGTACATTGCGCCGACGGGTTCAAACCTGCCTTGCGAGATTCTTTCTTTAAGCTCTTCAAAAACTTCGGGGTAATATTTTTCAACCGTTTCATAGGTATATGCCTGAGTGTGGGCATATTTGAAATCGGGATATTTATCCATAAGACGGAGCTGAATGAGAACCGTTCTCAAATTTTTCTGTAATGCGTGAATTCTTCGCCAATAATAAGCGATATCAAGATGAGAATGAGCAACAAGAGCTACCTTGCCGCTGCCTGAATAATCTTTGTTTGAGAAAATATTCTCTTCGATATAAGCCGATGCGGCTCTTACATCCTCTGTTTTAATCTCATCAAAATCAATAAGATTAAGTGCCTTGTCAAGCTCACCGATAACAAGCTGTGAGAAATCCTCGTTGAATGCACCGCTGAGTGCGGCATCAAGAAGCATTTCGATATCATAAACAAGAGAAGTAACCGCCTCATTCACAACGGCAATATAACCGCCTTCAAAAATCTGACGACATCCCCTGACCGAAAGGCTTTCGGGGTTGCGTTCATCATCGGGCTTCGAACGGTTATAACCCATTATTTCAAAATGAAGCTTTCTGCCCTCAACGTATTCTGAAAGGTTCATCCTCTCTCTGTTAGGGTCGATACCGCCGACGTATCTGCCGTTGACCTTGACAATCATTTCAGCCGCAGTTTTAAGCAAAAAACAGAATTTCTTGCCAACCAGATGCTCGGGCAATTCGTAATCCGCTTCAATAAATGCAGTGCCGTCGGGAGTAAAATAAATATCCCCTTTTTTGAGCGGTCTTGGTGTTTCGTCATAGAACTCAAAATTCATTTCCGAGGTCTGACGTGCTTCACGGATTGAGAAAGTTTCTATTTCATATTTTTCTGAATATATTTCTCTTTTAATCCAACCGAAGCGGAGTTTTATCCACTCCTCGGGTCTCATGCTTCGGCGTTCAACTTTAACGTGAGCCATATTGCTCCTCCTTAAACGTCCTGAAAATAGGGTCTTTTACGTATTCCCACAACCCTGACCTTCTTGCCGAGGTCGTTTTCTATACGCTCCTCCACCCATTTCAGGCATCGGTCAAGAATCAGACATTTTGAGCATTCACCCTGAAGAAGAACAGTCACCTCACCGTTTTTCTCTTCAACAAAAGTTATTTCTCCGCCGTCGCCTTGCAATCTGGGTCTGATATATTCGTTTATATATTTTTCCATAAGCTTTATCGTCCCTCAAATTAATCCATCATAATTATATCACCATATTATTTCAATCGCAATTCTTTTTTTATAAAAATAAAAAATATTTTTAATTAATCTTTTAATTATTCTTCCTATATGCTAAAATTGTAATATAAACGATAAATCGGGGTGAATACAATGTATATTGTCACAAGCAATCAGATGTATCAGGCTGAATGCAACGCAGTAAAAAGAGGCATCAGCTTCCCTCAACTTATGGAAAATGCCGGTACGGTTTGTGCAGTTATGATAAAAAAGCATTTCTGCATCAGCAAAAGCAATCCCAAGAAAATTCTTGTTATCAGCGGCAAGGGCAAAAACGGCGGTGACGGCTTTGTTATTGCAAGAAAAATGTGGGAATACGGCTGTGAAGTTACTCTTATGCTCGCCTGTGGTGAGCCAAAAGATAAAATCTCGCAGGATATGTTTTCTCTGGCTGAGAGCACCGGCATCGATATTCTCCGATACGACAATAATCTCACATCATTAAAATCATATATCGAAAACTCCGACATCATTGTTGACGCTGTTTTCGGCACGGGATTTTCGGGTGCGCTTAATCAGTCTCTTTCTGCACTTGCAAAGGTTGTCAATTCAGCCGAAGCAAAAACAGTTGCAATCGACGTACCCAGCGGCACTAATTGTGACAGTGCAAGTGCTGAAGGCACAGTTTTCAAAGCAGATATGACAATTGCAATTTCGGCATACAAACCCATACACATTCTCAAACCCTGCAATTCATATTGCGGCAAAATCGTTGTTGCCGATATCGGAATGATTGACGATGATTTTCAAAAACTGAGCAGCATCGTTTGTTTCACACTCGATTCTAAAGACGTCAAAAAGAAGCTGCCTAAACGCAAGACCGTTTCAAACAAAGGTACGTACGGCAGAGCTCTTTGTGTTTGCGGCAGCATGAGAATGACGGGTGCCGCTACACTTGCGGCAGGTGGCGCGTTAAGGACGGGTGCAGGTCTTGTAACCGTTGCATTTCCTCAATCGGCTTACCTCGCAATTGCCCCGAAACTGACAGAGCCTCTTCTTCTTCCCCTTGATACAAACCTCGAAGGAACTTTTGCATATTCCGCACTTCCAAGCATTGTCGAAAACGCAAAAAACTCCACCGCAGTCCTTATCGGTTGCGGACTCGGTTTCAATAAAGACACAACAAGGCTCGTTCATTCAGCCGTTAAAGAAATAAAAACACCGATGATTATCGATGCCGATGGCATAAATGCGTTGAGCACTAATATAGATATATTGAAAGATGCTCAGGCCTCCGTTATTCTGACTCCTCACCCCGGTGAAATGAGCAGAATCTGCGGCAAATCCATTGCAGAGATTATCTCAAATCCCGTTGCAACCGCATATGAGTTTGCACAGAAACACGGTGTAACTCTTGTTCTCAAAGGTGCAAACACCGTTGTCTGCGGTACGGATGAGAATGAAATATACATAAACGCAACAGGCAATGCCGGTCTCGCAAGAGGCGGAAGCGGTGACCTGCTTGCGGGTATGATTACCTCTCTTGTGGCACAAGGTATGAAACCTTTTGACGCCTGCGTCTGTGCCGTTTATCTGCACGGTCTTGCAGCGGATGAGGTAGCAGAAAAAACTTCTATGAGAGGTATGCTCCCCTCTGACGTACTCGCACATCTGCCCGAGCTCTTTTCAAAATTTGAATAGTTGGTGATAATTTGAAAAGATTCTTGTCGCTGATAGCAACAGCGTTAATGCTGTTTGCGGCAGGATGTGAAAAGCAGAATAATGCCCCCGAAAACGTCCCGGTTATCCCCAAAACGTTCTCCGCAAATGCCGATATAACATTCAGAGACCTGTATATGACAGCTAAAATCTCCGTCACGGAAGAAAACGGATTCGTTGTCAGAATGCTGACTCCCGAAGTGCTTTCCCCTCTTGAAATCTCCTGCAAAAACGGAGTCTGCTCAGCAACGTATGACGGTATCGGTTTCTCCGTTAAGCCTGACCGTTTTCCGCAAGCAGATTTCGTCAACACAGCCGCACAGGCCCTTGCATATACTCTTGCAAACGTTGAACTGAAAAAGAGCGTTTCCGATGGTGTTATATCCTACCAAGGAAACACTGACGGCGGAGTTTTTATTCTCACGCAGGATGCTCAAAGCGGAGCATTACTCGACCTTTCGGTTGAAGGCTCACAGCTTCATATGGTTTTCAAAAACTTTAAAACGCAATAGAAAAAAGGCTTATTCGGTTTTACTGAATAAGCCTTGAATTGAATTTATAATCAAATCTAAAAAGATTTTGTAATTTTTTTAAAATTATGCTTGACTTTTTGTTATTCTGTGTTATAATAGCATTCGTTGAGTTGAGAAACGCAACAAAAATGAATATCCGGGTGTGGCGCAGTTGGGAGCGCGCTTGACTGGGGGTCAAGAGGCCGTGAGTTCAAGTCTCGCCACTCGGACCATCTTAAAGAAGGCTGAAATCGTTGATATACAACGGTTTCAGCTTTTTTCATTTCTGTTATTTTTACTCTTTGGACATTATTTGGACATTATTCGTGAAAAAACAGGCTTTTTTGCCTTGTTTCAAGCAGTTTCGCGAACAAAAACAGGACATTACTCAAAGCAGTTTTCACTGCCGGGTAATGTCCTTGTTTAATTTTAAATATTTGTGTGATTGAAAATGATTGTGCCCGACAAATTGGAATTTGTTGTCAACCGTAGCAGTTACAACAATTATCCGTTATATTCTGCCGCAAAACAGGTAAGGTCGGGACCGTCAGATCTTGTGTCATATCCTTGCCAGGCGACCACTCTGTTTTTACAGGGAATTACAAGCAGATTTTGTCCGTTCATTCCGCCTTTGTTATAAGAATCTTTTATGCCGTTGGGTGCAAATTCATAATGTCTGTCAAGAACTTTTTTCACCCAT
>JAGBUT010000176.1 GCA_017630695.1 Clostridia bacterium | reverse complement strand
GACCTTTGCAGGAGTTTTACCTCTGTAGGTTATGAGCGTGAATTTTGCACTCGGATATTCAAATCCTGCAGAAAAACTGCCGGGCAGAACACACACCGTTTTCTTCGGAAACTCTGCAGGTGGAACAGGACACCAGAGCGCAGGAATTCCCTCGCTTTCAAGGTCGTCAACCAAGGTCTGTGCCGCTTTTTCCGTACCTGCAACAACTGCGCAGGAGTGTCCCAATCTTGTGCGGATTGCATTCAGATCATCAATAATCGCCGCAAGAGTACCGTTCCACGCAGGAACCTGCTTTGCGGTGAAGGTTATCAAATCTTTAACGGGAGTATCAAAGCTGCCTCTGGGAAGATTATCGAGATAAACTGCTCCGTCATCTTCATAAAGCGAAATCAGTTCGTGAGCCTGAAGAGCAAAACGGTCGAGACCTTTGCAAAGAGTTCCCTCCTGAAAAAGACCTTTTATCGTTTCGTTGAGAAGCTGACTCGATGCGGTAAACTTATCTTTTACCGAAAAGCTTTCGCAGACAAACAGCATAGCATCCTTGCAGTAATCGAAGATACTCGCCGCATCGGGATAGATAAGGGGCAAAAACTTATCAAAGGAAGAAAGTCTGACACCGTTACGGAGCTTTTCAATATCCTCGTTAAGCTTTGTAAGTGCATCCCCTTTGATTCTGTTGGTTTTTATGTGGCTTTCAATAATATCGCAAAGTTCCCCGTCAGAAACAAGAATTTCTCTGGCAGGGGTTATTTTTATGCCGTCAAGACTATCGCCTCTTCGCTGTGTTTCTATGTCAAAATATGCAATGCCGTCAACACTGTCACCCCAGAACTCAACTCGGCAAGGCTGTTTTGCATCGGGCGAAAAGAAATCGAGAATGCCGCCTCGCAGTGCAAACTGACCGGGACCGTCAACCTGCTCACTGCGGATATATCCGCTTGCAACAAGCTTTTCTGCAATTCCGTCGAGGTCATAGTCCTCACCGAATTTCAATTCAAAACTGTTGGTGAAAAGCATTTCTGGAGGAACGGTGAGCTGCATTGCTGCTTCTGCAGAGAAAACAACCGCATCGTAATCCTCACTCATAAGCTTATCGAGCACACTCAACCTTGCGTGTTCATATTCTCGGGAAACCGTTTCCGTTGTGCGGAATGAGAAATCTCTCGCAGGATAAAGAAGCGCTCTGATTCCGAACGTTTCGAGATCCTGCTTCATTCTCGTTGCCTGCGCCTCATCGGGCATAACAACAGCAGCCCTGCGGACAAGACCCATACAGAGCGAAGCGATGACGTGTGCCTTATGGATATGAGAAAGACCCGTTACACCCATAGGCAAACGGTTTTTTCTGATATCGTTGGCGAGTGCCATAAATTCAGGTATTAACTTTGCAATTTCGGTATAACAATTCATAAGTTTTTCCTTGAATTATTCCAGAATTTTTCGTTCTTTCATATCAGCAACAAGAATTTCAAGATTGCCGTGATAATAGCAGTGACCCTGCATTCCCGTAGCTGCCGCGCCCTCGATGTTTGCGGCTACGTCATCAATAAAAAAGCATTCCGACGGATTGAGACCGAAGGTTTCATAAAGCTTTTCATAAATTTCTTTTTCGGGTTTGAGAAGCTTGTGGTCTGCCGAAATTATAACTCCGTCAAACATCGAAAGAGCAGGAATCCCCTTTCTTCTCTCGTGAAAATCCGATGATGCGTTAGAAAGCAGATAAATGCCGAAGCCTCTTTCTTTAAGCTCACGCACAAAGCCCTCCATTTTTTCAAAAGGAGGCATGCAGGGATAAAAATTATCAACCATCGCACTGACCTGCTCAAAAATTTCAGCAGGAATTTCATTGCGTACTTTTTCCATAATCTCTGCAGGCGTAATAATTCCTCTGTCTTTATCCGCCCAAAGAGGATTTCTGAAAATCACTCTGAGAAGAAGATCGGCTGTTTCTTTATCAAACATACCGTAGAGTGTTTTTTCGGGATTGTAATCAATCAACACTCCGCCCATATCGAAAATAATGTTTTTTATCATAAACTTCTTCTCCCGTGTCATCAGCTTTGTCTTTAATAATAGCATCTTTTATGGTATTCCGTCAAGGAAAGTTATATACAGAGCAATATTTAATATATAATATTTCTCCTTTATTAAAATTTTTATTGAAATTGCAAAAAATATATGTTAAGATATGGTGTATTTAAACACAAAGGAGTGTTCAGAAATGAAAAAATCTCTCAAAAGGGTAATCAGCCTTATCCTTTGCGTTGCAATGCTTGTTTCTGTTGTTGCTCTTTCAGGTTCTGCAGTAACACCTGCAGATTCCGACAGCACAAGAATCACAACCTGCAACGGCGAATGCGGCAATTGCCCCGTAATCGTTCTCCCCGGTATCAACCACTCACCCACATATCTTCGTGATGAAGAAACAAACGAAATCGTTCTTGACAGCAGCGGCAACGAAATCGGCGGCACACTGCTTATCCTCAACCTTGACGGTGTTATCAAAGCTCTTCCCAAGGTTGTTCTCTCTCTTCTCTCAACTCTTGCTTTCCAGGATAACGTTCTTCTTGACGAAGCAGCTTACGAAGTAGCAAAGGCAGCTTTCCAGTTCCAGAAATGCGATGAGAAGGGTAACTACATTGAAAACCTTGAAACCCTCAGATGGAACTACCCCATCTCCGAGTTTGACACTGATGCTCACAAAGAAAGCGCAGACCTCGGCTATGACATTGACTGGGTTTACAGAATGGTTCCCATGAAGCCCCTCGTTGACGTTATCGGTGAAGATCACACATATTTCTTCACATTCAACCTTGTAGGCGATCCCATGCAGTCCGCAAAGGAACTCGACGAATACATCCAGCTTGTTAAGGCTCAGACAGGCCACGATAAGGTTAACCTCCTCCCCGTCAGCCTTGGCGGTACAATCCTCACAGCTTACCTCGAGCAGTTCGGTCACAAGGATCTTAACGCTATCGTTAACGCAGTTGCTTGCCTTGACGGTACAGACCTTCTTGCAGACTTCTTCGCAAGAGAGTGGAATCTTTCCGATGAATATTTCTATCACGAATTCATCTCTGATATCTTTGTTGAATCAAACGGCACAGGTACTCTCGGTTACCTCATCAATATGCTCATCCGCATCATCCCCCGTTCAGGCGTTGACGCTCTTCTGTCAGGCGCAATGAGTGGTATCCTTGAAACAATGATGCTCAATTGTCCCCAGTTCTGGGCAATGCTTCCCTCTTACAGATATGATGCTATTGCAAAGAAATATCTCACCGATCAGCCCGAACTCAAAGCAAAAACAGATGCTTTCCAGCAGGCAAGACTCAACCTCAAGGATAACATCCTTGCAGCTGTTGCAGACGGTGTAAGAGTTAACTCAATCTCCGGTTCAAATCTCAACTTCGGTGAAGAAATGTACACATATTTCGGCATCGTTGCTTCTTCAAAAAAATATAACACAGACGGTATCATCAACCTCAGCTCAACAACCCTCGGCGCAAAAGGTGCTGCAGGCGATGCAAACCTCGGTGAAAACTATAAGGCTGCAGGCACATACTGCAATAACCCTGAACACAACCACGTTTCAAAAGACAATATGGTTGACGTTTCAACAGCAATCCTCCCCGAAAACACATGGATTTTCCTTGATCAGTATCACGAAGTAGGCGACAATGACGTTGTTCTTAACCTTGCAAAGGCTCTTCTTCTTGAAGAAATTGATGACGTTCATTCCGATCCCGAAAATTATCCTCAGTTCAACTCCAGAGTTACAACAAAGTACGTTCGTCGCTGGAGACTTGCAGACGCATACGAAGTTGACCGCACAAATCTTACTGAGGCTCAGATCACAGCTCTTGATAAGGCTATTGCAGACGGCGAAGCAGTTGTTCACGCAACAGTAGCTCCCACTCAGGAAGAAGTTGACGCTGTTGACAGAGCTCTTATGGAAATCCTTCACGAAATCGGCTATCCCGGTTACGAAAACATCGAGGAAGAAGAAGATAAGGCAGGCCCCATCTTTGAAAAGATTCTCGGCGGTTTAAGCTGGCTCTTCGTTAAGGTTCTCGGTGGCAAAGGCTACGGCGATTTCATCCTTGGTCTTATTGGCGGAATCTTATAATTAAATAAGCAAAAATTTAACGGGCAGTCGGTTGACTGCCCGTTTTGATTTTATATGAGTTTTACGTATTTTGCAGTAATATAAAACATAATTGCAATCGCAACTATCATAGTGGGATTAAGAACAAAGCTCTTCCATTTCTCTGTGGCGCTGAGGTCCACCGTCGGTTTTGAAAGCTTCTTTCTTCTCTTTACAATCAGGAACACCAACGTTCCGATGATGCATACTGCGTAAAGCGTAGTTTGTGAAATGTTCCAGATAAGATTAAGTTTGCTTTCGTCGGTGACGTCTGCAAGAAGGAAATCTATCAGAACCGAATACAGATTGTTGCAGAAATGAATCAGTATACCGGTCCACACGCTGTTTGTGATGCAAACTGCATATCCGATGCCCACACCTGCAACGAAGGCGAACGGAGCCTGAACGAGATTGCCGTGAAGAATCGCAAAAACAAGTGAAGAAGCAATAATCGCAAACCAATCCCCGTAGCGTCGAAGCGGCTGCATAACAACGCTTCGCATTGCAAACTCTTCAACAAGAGCAGGCACAACCGCTACCCAGACAACGTAAAGCAACCTGCCGCCAATCCCTTCGGGGGTTGAAAAATCAGGCGAACTGAGCTCAACGCCAATGCTTTCTACACCCGAAACAAATACGCTTGTCAGATAGTTTCCCACGAGGCAAATCAGAAAGCCGAACGGTACGCTCAAAAGCATAAGCGACGTGCTTTCAGATTTTTCAAAACAATAACCTGCCGGAAGCAAACCCTTGCTTCTGAGAATTATTCCGCCAATCGCAAACGGAAATAAAAGACCGACAATCGAAAAGATAATGTTTGACACTATCATAAACTCCGTGCTGAACGTATACAAGTAACTCATCGGAGCATACATATACGGAATGGTGATTATGCTTTGAAGCAATATATATGCAATAATGCATCCGCCTGCCGTCAGACCTACGGAGAACAACCTCTTTTTCTCTTTCTTTCGTTGTTCCTGCGCCTGCAGTGTAAAAACGTAATTTTCATAATCGGTCAGCGGAGAAGCCCCGTTGCCGTAATAATTATATTCCATATCCCAATCCTCTCTGTCAACGAATATTTGGATACAATTTACAAATAATACAATATATTATACAGCAAATTTCTATACTGTACAAGCCGATAAAATTAACTATTTGTAAAAATTTTGTTGTAAATTAATAAAATGTAGTGTAAAATAATATAATTATCAAAATTATTTTTATCAGACAATTTTCTCGGATTCGTTCTTTACGATTCCGATTTTACGGAGGATAGTATGAGCAAGAAGTTAACCCAGGCAGAACTCAGAGAATTGATTTCAGCCAAACTGTCACATCTTTTCGGTGTTTCGCCTAAAGATGCAACAAACGATCAGTTTTACAGAGTTCTTTCCACAATCGCAAGAGATATGGTCAGAGAATCCAGAAGAGACTTTGACTCAAAATCCATGGAAGCAGGTCAGAAAAAAGTTTATTACCTCTGCATGGAATTCCTTATGGGCAGAAGCCTTAAAAACACACTTTATAACCTCAACCTCACAGACACCGCAAAAGCTGTTCTCGGCGACTTCGGAGTAAGCCTTGATAAGCTCTATGACTGCGAGCCTGATGCAGGTCTCGGCAACGGCGGTCTCGGCAGACTTGCCGCCTGCTACCTTGATGCTCTCGCAAATCAGGGTTACAGAGGCATGGGTTATTCAATCCTTTACGAATACGGTATTTTCAAGCAGAAAATCATCGACGGTTGGCAGACTGAAATGCCCGATTTCTGGCTTCCCGGCGGTGAGGTATGGCTCGTTCCCAGAGAAGATAAAACCGTTCTCGTTAAATTCGAAGGTACTGTTGAAGACAGCTGGGATGCACATTATCACCACGTTGAACTCAAAGATTGCAAAACCGTCAAAGCTGTTCCTTACGATATGATGGTTGCAGGTAAAGACGGCAAGAGTGCCGCAGTTCTCCGCCTCTGGTCAGCAAAGGTTGACGGCATCGATATGGCAATGTTCAATCAGGGCGACTATATGAGAGCTATGGAAGAAAAGGCTATGGCTGAAGTTATCAGCAAGGTTCTCTACCCTGCAGATAATCATCCCGAGGGCAAGAGCCTTCGCCTTCGCCAGCAGTATTTCCTTGTTTCGGCATCCGTTCAGGATATCGTTGCAAGACACCTCAGAGATTACGGCTCACTCGATAATTTTGCAGAAATGAACGCAATCCACATCAACGATACCCATCCCACAATGGCTATTCCCGAGCTGATGAGAATTATGCTCGATGAATGCGGATACGGCTGGGACGATGCATACGCAATCGTTGAAAAGGTCTGCGCATATACAAACCATACCGT
>JAGBUT010000175.1 GCA_017630695.1 Clostridia bacterium | reverse complement strand
TGTAACTGCTGCGCCGTTACCGTTGATTGTAATACCTGCCTTAAGAGCAAGAGTTGCATCAAAAGCATATGAATACTTGATGTTTGTGATCTTGCCGTCAGTAACAGTTACAGTAACCTTAATGCCTGTGTAGTTAACGTTTGTTTCTTTAACAGTGATAGCTGTTGTGAAACCTGCGATACCTTCAACAACTTCTTCGTGTGTGATGAAGTCGTTTGTGAATCTTGAAAGAGGAGTAGCACCTGTCTTCTTGGGGTTGGTAGCGTTTGCAAGAGTGAAGGTGTAAACGCCGTTCTTTGCTGCGAAATCGCCGAGGTCAGCTTCTGTGAGAGTTGTTGCCTTGATTCTGTAGTCATCCTTGAGGTCGTCCTTAGGCATTGTGCCCTTCTTAACGCCGATACCGAGGAAGTCACCAACAACTGTGTCGAGGCTTGAGTTCTCGTCGATAGCGCTGATGATACCGTTAAGGATACCTGTTGCACCGCCAACGTCGATGGGGCTGGTGTATGAGCAGTCTCTGTTGTAGTTGTATGAACCCTTAGCTGCCTTAGCTGTTTCAGCGTTAAGGAAAGCAACGAATTCAGCCTTTGTCATTTCTGCTGCGGGAGCTTCTGTTTCGCCTTCAGCTGCAGTTGTTTCTTCTGCAACATCAGCTGCAGTTGTTTCTTCTGCAACGTCAGCTACTGTTGTTTCTTCAGCTACGTCAGCTGCTGTGGTTTCTTCAGCTACATCAGCTGCTGTTGTGTCTTCTGCTACTGTTGTGGTTGTTGTTTCTTCTTCTGTGTTACCGCCGCAAGCAACGAGTGCAAAGCACATTGCGAAAGCGAGGAGAAGAGCAAGAATCTTTTTCATGGTTTTTCCTCCTGAAAAATTGTTTTGTTTTGCGGTTAAACTTTTACCGCATATTCTGTTATTATAAAAATAACTCATAAAGGCGATTTTGTCAAGTAAATTGCTGAAATCAGGTATACCAAAAATTAGGGGGCAATTTTATATATTTGCACAAAAAAGCCGCAGTCTCCGAAGAAACTGCGGCTGAGTTTATTATTCGATTTCTGCGCTGACTGCGAGGTCGTAGAGTTTTTCAACTTCCTTTGAGGGTTTCTTGTCGATGAGTGAAACAACAACTGCAAAGATGAAGCCTGCGATGAAGCCGGGAAGAAGCTCATAAACGCCTGTTGATTCTGTGAGGAAGTTCATCCAGAGAACGTCAACAACTGCGCCGCCGACAACGCCTGCGATTGCGCCCTTGTAAGTGAATCTCTTCCAGAAGAGTGAGAGAATGATTACGGGACCGAAAGCTGAACCGAAGCCGCCCCATGCGTTATCAACAAGGGTCATGATGGTTGCTGCGCCTTCTGACTTGCTGCTTGCGATGAAATAAGCGATAACAGCGATAACGAGAACAACGAGTCTGCCGACCCAGAGAATTTCTTTATCTGAAGCATTCTTTCTGAAGATAGGCTTGTAGATATCGCTTGTGAATGATGATGAAGCAACGAGAAGCTGTGAGTCTGCGGTGCTCATTGCGGCTGCAACGATAGCTGAAAGAAGAAGACCTGCAACGAAACCGGGGAAGAGCTTCTGAGCAAGAGTTACGAAAACGAGTTCCTGCTGACCCGCTTCAACGAGTGCCTGAGTGGGAGCAAATGCTCTGCCGAGGATAGCCATTGCAATAGCTGCGCCGAGTGAAAGAACAACCCAGACGATACCGATTGTTGCTGACTTCTTGAGAACCTTTGAGTTCTTTGTTGACATGAATCTTACGATGATGTGGGGCATACCGAAGTAGCCGAGACCCCATGCAAGACCTGAAACAACGTCCTGCCAGCTTGCTGCGAAGGGATCGAGGGGGTTAACGCCGCCTTCAACTGCTTCAAACACGCTGAAATCGAGTTCCTGAATTGAGAGCATCATGAAAGGAACTGCAAGAAGAGCAGCGAGCATCATGAGACCCTGGAAGAAGTCTGTCCAGCAAACAGCCTTGAAGCCGCCGAGGAATGTGTAAACAATAATAATAGTTGCGAAAATGAGAAGTGCAAGGTTGGGGTTTTCAGCAAGCTGGGGAACAACCTGAATGAAAACTTTCTGACCTGCAACGAAGCTTGATGCAACGTAGATTGTGAAGAAAATAAGGAAAACGACTGCACAGATAATCTGAAGAGCAGGGCTCTTTGTGAGGAATCTGTTTGAAAGATAATGGTGAAGTGTGATTGAGTCGTTTTCAGCCTGTGAGAACTTGCGGAGCCTGCGGGCAACGAAAATCCAGTTAGCTGCTGTGCCGAGTGCAAGACCGATACCGATCCACACCTGACCCATACCGAAAGCAAGGATGCTGCCGGGGAAGCCCATGAGGAGCCAGCCGCTCATGTCGGATGCCTGTGCGCTGAGAGCGGTTACCCAGGGACCCATTGAACGTCCGCCGAGGAAAAAGTCCTTCTCGCCTGAATCCTTCGACTTGAAGAAGAAGAAGAGACCGATGCCGAGAACTGCAACGAAATAGAGGATAAATGCCAAAAGTTGTGTTGTCATAATCTAAAATCCTTTCTCGAGGTGAATGGATAAAGTGTATCACAAACAAAACAAGAATAAAATACAGAACGGAGTACAGAATATTCTCTGCACTCCGTTATTTTTAGACAGCTGAATGTGTTGATATTGTTGCGTTTATCGGCAGTATATAAAACAAGAACGAAACAAAACACATAATAAATTCTTTTTTTATTTTTTGGCAAGAAAACCGCCGAAAAGGGTCGGCAAAAGAGTTTCTGAGTATCTTGCAAGGGAATATTCGCCGTTGCAAAGGCACCAGTCGCTGACGATTGCTCTCTCACAAAGAGCATAGGCTTTGACGGTTTCGTTGACCGAAACGTCGCTTCGGAATTCGCCGCTTTCCTGCCCTTCGAGCACAATTTTGCGCAGAAGTTTATAATAAGTTCTGTTGTGGTCGAGGAGATTTCTGTCGCCTTTCAGAGTGAGCTGTGAGGAATAAAGCCTTGCGAGAAGGTCGATGGGAATGCTGTTTTCAACCATCATGAAGAGCTTTTTGTTGAGATACATCAGCTTATCAAAGCAAGTCATATCGTCAGTCAGAGCTTCTTCAAGCTCCTCGTAGCGGCTGTCAAAAAGGCTCGAAAGCGAGCTGAGAAGTTCCTCTTGTCCGTTGAAATAATGATAAAAAGAGCCTCTTGAAGTGCCCGATTCGTCAACGATATCTTCAATTGTTGTGTTGTCAAAACCGTTTCTGTAAAACAGCTCCCATGCAGCATTGACTATCTTCATTTTGGTGTTGCGTGAATCTTTTCTGGGCATAAGCAAACCTCCTTTCGGTTAATGCGTAATGCGCAATGCTCAATGCGCAATGTCGGGTGGGCGTTGCCCACACCCAAATATAATGGGTACGGGTGAAACCCGTCCTTCATTTCGAATTGCGAATTACGAATTGCGAATTTAAAATGCAAATTAAAAATTTATAACCCCAAGGTGTTC
>JAGBUT010000174.1 GCA_017630695.1 Clostridia bacterium | reverse complement strand
TTCATTCCGAATGTCATCAGCTTGATGAGCTGATCGTTGTTGATTCTGCCGATAGCCGCCTCGTGAACAATCTGTGCGTCAGCGGAGTTGGCGGTGATTGCGGGCACGGAACTGACGTTTGCTTCGTCCATAATGATGGAGTCGCACTGCACGTGAGCTCTGCACTTTGCGTTACCGATTGCATTGGGGTGGAAAATCTGCTTTGAGCTGTCCTTTGCAACGGAACGGGAAATAATCTGTGCGGAGGCATCCTCGCCGTCAAGATAAACGTCCATATCGGAACGTGCATACTGATTGCCGTGAGTGAGAAGTCTTTCGGTGATGATGAGCTTAGCGCCTGCTTTGAGGTGAGCTTTTGAGTCTCTGACGGTTGAGTCAACACCCTTTATCTGAACCATTTCCATTTCGCAGACAGAGCCTTCATCCTGCTCGATATAGGTTACGGGGTTAAGGATTCTTTCGCCTTTTCCGTCACCGTCGCCGTAATGCTTCTCAACGTATTTTATTTTTGCATTCTTACCGATGTGGAAAGTGTGGATACCGTCGTGCTGTGATTTTTCGTCACCGCTGTTGTGGATTCCGCAGCCTGCAACGATGAGTACGTCAGCATCTTCACCGATATAAAAGTCATTATAAACAAGGTCGTCAACACCTGCTTCGGTGATGATAACGGGAATGTGAACGCTTTCATTTTTTGTGCCGGGAGCGATGATGATATCGATACCGGGCTTGTCCTCTTTTGGAACGATTTCGATGTTTGCGGTGGAGCGTCTTGAGTGACCGCTTCCGTTTTTGCGGATATTATATGCGCCTGCAGGAATTTCGTGCAGGTCGGCAATAGCTTCGAGAAGCTGACTTTCAGTCTTATTCATTTGCGCCTGCCTCCTTTCCTCTGAAACCACAGTTTTCGCTGAATTCACCCATAAGAGCAGGGAAAACCTCCTCTTTGGGGCCGATTGTGCGCACCTTACCGTCGGCAATGACAATCATTGTGTCGGCAAGCTGCATAATTCTTTCCTGATGAGAAATTACGATAACGCTGTTGTGGTTGCCGCTGCTCATTGCCTTGAATGATTCAACAAGCATTGAGAAGCTCCACAGGTCGATACCTGCTTCGGGCTCGTCGAAAATTGCAATGCCGAGCTTACGTGCCATAAGGGTTGCGATTTCGATTCTTTTTGCTTCACCGCCCGAAAGGGAGTTATCCATCTCTCTGTTAAGATAGTCCTTTGAACAAAGACCTACGCTTGTGAGGTAGCTGCAGCACTCATCCTCGGGAAGCTCATAGCCTGCCGCAAGGGAGAGGAGACGGCGCACCGTAAGACCCTTGAATCTCGGGGGGTGCTGGAATGCAAAACCGATGCCGAGTTTTGCTCTTTCAGTTACCGAAAGATCGGTGATATCAGTACCGTTATATATAATTTTGCCGCTTGTGGGTTTTTCGATACCCATAATAAGCCTTGCAAGAGTGGATTTACCGCCGCCGTTGGGACCTGTGATAACAGTGAAAGCACCGTCGGGAATTTCGAGAGAAATATTATCGATGATTCCCAGACCCTGACCGTCAACGTCCACGCTGAATGAAATATTTTCAAGCTTTAACATATCTGTTCTCCGTTTTTATATTTTAATTCAGCTTATTATATAACATAAATTGCTGATTATCAATATCATTTGACACAGTTTCGAAGAAAATAGAAGTTTATTGTTGAAAAAAATTAACCAAACATATATAATAATTTGTGTATTTATCCAAAGGAGGAAAAATAAATGAAAAAAATCTTATCCCTCATTATGACTGCTTTGCTTATTCTGAGCGTTGTGGTTATGCCTGCATCTGCAGAAACCGACAAAACTCTCAAGTTTGACGAAAACGGTAAATTCAGAATTCTTCAGTTTGCTGACATTCAGGATAACGCATTTCTTGAGTATGCAACATACCAGTTCATCAAGGACGTTGTTGCAGAAACACAGCCCGACCTTATCGTTCTCACAGGCGATAACATTTCAGGCGGCGGTTCACCCACAAAGACTCTTGCAAAGCTTGGTATTTCAAGATTTATGAGCATCTTTGAAAAAGCAGGTGTTCCCGTTGCAATGGTTTTCGGTAACCATGACAGCGAAGGCCCCGCAACAAAAGAAGATCAGATGGAAATGTATATGAGCTATGATTGCTTCGTAGGTTATGAAGGCGAGGACCTTACAGGCTGCGGCAACTATAATCTTCCCATCTACAGTGCTGACGGCAATGAAATGCTCTACAACCTCTGGATGATCGACTCTCTTACATATAACAGACAGCCCAGAGACGACAAGGACGTTGCATATTATGAAAACGACCTTGAAGGCTATGCTTGTGTTCACAAGGATCAGATTGATTGGTATGTAAAAACATCAAACGAGCTTAAAGAAGCTAACGGTGGCGAACCCGTTCCCTCAATGGCTTTCCAGCACATCATTGTTCCTGAAATCTTTGACGTTCTTGATAAGGATGCTGACGGAAACTGGGCTCTTCCCGAAGGCGTTGAAGGCGAACTCTGGGAAACTCCCTGCCCACCCAATTACAGCAAC
>JAGBUT010000173.1 GCA_017630695.1 Clostridia bacterium | reverse complement strand
GGTCAATTTATGGCTGTATTACATAACACCCTGCCACAAAACACCAAAACGTCATATCCCAACAAAACAAATAATAAAATTGATAAAACGGTTAAAACTTTTCTTGATGAAACCTTAACGGAATATGATGAAACCAATGTTTTGACCTATAATGGTAACCCCGTTTATTTTACGCATGATTTTGAAGTTCCGAAAGGAGCCGCATTCTGTTGCGGTGTTACTATCGGAGAAATTAAAAAGAATTACATCCTCCCCCATCATCAGTTTTTTATGGCTATGGGTGATAATTTCAAGAGAAAAATCAATTTATCAGCTGAATCAGATGAAATCAAAAAATATCTTCACGGAGAAGAATTTGATACAGATTGTGAAAACGGCTGGGCTGTCGTTACAGTTGAAGGATGCACACTCGGCGGTGCGAAGGTTGTAAACGGCAGAGCGAAAAATCATTACCCCAAAGGATTACGAACTAAATAATAATAACTCCCGAATACAAATCGTACTCGGGAGTTATTTTATTTTAAAAGATATTCTGAAAAGTTATTCCAATTATTTACCGCAATATATTGCTTGTTTTCGTAATTTCTGATTTCAAAACTAACGTCAGATTTAACATCAAGCAAAACTGAATTCATTCCGCTTTTAAGTGAACCGCAAACGTCAGGAATAAAACCGTCACCGCAATAAAAACAGTCACAAGCATTAACTCCCGCGAAATTAAGTGCCGCTTCAAACAATTTTTTATCAGGCTTTTTAATTAGCAAATCAGCACTTGTTAAACAAAATTCAAAATCCGATTCAGGAATCCAAAGTTTGATTGATTCTTCAAGACTTTCACCACTCATCATATTATTGCTGATAATTGCAGAACGGATACCAAGAGATTTAATTGTTTTAAGAAGCTCTTCTACTCCGTCAATAACGCTTCGTGATGAATTGAATCTGTCAAATATTTCTTCCTGCTTATACATCGGAATATCGAATTGCAAACCCGTTTTCATAGCAACAAATTTCAATACAGATGAAAGAGGAATTTCAAGCTGACAGAATGATTGCCTGATATCGTTTATGTATTGATTCCAATGATAGCTCATTATTTCCGCTGAAGTAATTTCAGGATTTACAGCCGCAATCCGAAGTTGTTCAAGACCTTCTGTCGCATTGAAATTACCATCGGAAAACAAAGTGCCGCCAACATCAAAAATTATCATCTGCGGTTTGAATTTAATCATAAAATCACACCTTGAACTTTAAAAATAAATCAATAAGTCAATTGCATAAATTATAAAAGGTAAGATTAGAGCTTTTTCTTCTTTCACCTCTGTCAAGAACGCAAATCACAGCTTTACCGTTTTCGTCGGCATAAACAGTTAAGCCCTCGGCTTCAAAGCCTTTACCAATATTTCTGATGAAACAAACTTCAACGTCTCCGCTTTCAACGTCGAGAGTAAAAATTCTCTTCATATCATTTTCTTCATCGCAGGACATATAAAGCTTACCGCCAAACATTTCTGCACCCTGAATTCTGTCAATCGGTTCTGATAATGAAATAGTCTTTACAAGACTCATATCATCGAGTGAAAAAACGTTGAGCACGGTTGCGTTTGACCATTCAGCGGTATAAAGATAATTTCTTTCAACGTCAACAGCACACCACGGAACACCTTCAATATGAAGTTCGTGGGGAAGAGCATAATATTTACCCGAATATTCGAGAGTGTCAGCATCATATAAAACTATGAATGAATTAAGATAATCGGGACCATCCTCAACTGCAGCATAAATATATCCGTTATAATAGCTTAATCCGCCGATATGATTGCAGCCTTTTTCTTGAAGTTCTTCCGGGATTGCATTTGTATTAATCAGAAAAATTTCACCTGATTTCATGTCAGCTTTGCCAAGGTGTTTATTGCCGCTGAAATAGAAATATTCACCGTTATTTGTAACACCTTGCGAGGTAACCTGATAATCAAAAAGAACGTATGTATTCTTAGATAAGATTTCAGCACCTTCGGGTAACGGAAGATTTTTTTCATCAGCACCAACAATCAAAATCATAATTGCCGAAATAAGGCTGATTAATTTTTTGAAGATAACGTAAACCGTTCCTAATGTCATAATAAATCTCCTTACATTTCAAAATAGTTCTTTAAATAACTGTCTATAACAGTTTTCTTATTGTTTTCATTTACAGAGTAACAGACATCTCTAAACATCTGTTTATGATTCTTGAAAAATATTGATAATTTAATATCGTGAGGTAAACTTTTAGCTTTGATTTTAATCCCTACCAAACCAACTATCGGCAATTTAATTGAGTTTATGCTGATAATATTTTCATAAATGATTTTGGGAGACATAACATTTTGTATCCTTTTGAATCTGAACGAATTAAACATTATATAACTATCAAATATTTCAACATATCTGTTACTGTATTCTCCCAAAGATAACCCTGTAATCGCAAAAAAGAAACCGGGGCAGATGATAAATACCTTCACAAATTTTTCGTAATCCGCATCAATTAAAAGTCCGAATAAATATAACAATAACATTACAAAAAAACAAACCACTACAGACATTACGATAAACGCTAACTTGCTGTAACGATATTTCATATAAATTCTCCTTATATAAATTTAAATATTATTCAATTAATTGCATTGGTTCATTGACTGAAAATTTATAGATATTATCAAAATCATACATCGTACAGACTGAAAAAGTCTTATCAGAATTATTAAATACAACACTCCATATCGTTGAGCAAATAAAACCATGAAGATCGACATTCTCTATATGAGTTGCATCAAGAATATCCATAGCTTCCTTTTCTGAAACAATATAATTATTTTGTTTAAGCATTGACTTTGCGGTTTCGTATCTGTCGTAACCGGCACCTTCAGGGTCATCAACCCCCTCAGAAAGCCAGAAATTAGTTGCAACAAGAGTTCCTGTTTCATCAGGTCTGAGAACGGTTGTTTCACCGTTTGCATATTCAATAACTGCCGTGTCACCCGATGCATCAGCAATCTGATAATGATAAGTGCACCCTACCCCAAGAAAATCGTGCATATCAAATTCTTCAAAAATTGCAATTGCCTCATTAACAGTTGCCGCATGATCAAGCACGTGACGGATAACAGCAGTTGTTGTTATATCTTTTTTCTCTGTTTGCTGAAACGTTTCGGGTGTTTCAAGTTCAAGAACACCGATTGAAAGACCCTTTTCATTCATTCCGTCAACAGGAATATAGGGTGCTAACAAAGTTAAAAGTGAGGTAAGAAGATCTTCGGGCAGAAAGTTTCCACCGTATCCGAAGAAATAAAGCGAAACAGTTGATACACTGGCATATCCGTCTTTCGGATGTGTCCATACTGTCATACCGGGCGAATCCATATAGTCATAATTTCTTGCAAAAACCTTGTCACCTGACGGGGTTGTTGCATTAAACGTAGTACAACCAAACGTAGCGAGATCTGAAATATTGCTAAAGAATTCAGAAACCCCTTCACTATCAATATCGATATACAAACCAAGGTTAGAAATAAATTTTTTAGCATCAGGATTAAGTTGCAGGAATACGTCTGCAAATGAATATAACAACAGCCCGACTGTTGTTGAATTGCCGGAATTGCTTTCGAGCAAAGTGTCAAGGTCATAATCATAAGTATAATCCATGAGATAATAATTATCAGCAACCTTTGTAATTGACTTCAAGGAATTATGTTGCTCAACCCAAAGACCTGTTGTTGAGCCGAGAAATCCGAGCAAAGCGGATAGTATTACAGAAATGATTTTTGTTAAGTATTGAACTACAACAGTCATAATTTTTCTCCTGATTTTTTGTTACATAATAATTTAATTTATTATATCTTATTGAATGCAAAAAATCTACTGTTAATATATAAACTAACAAAAGTTCATTCACTTTATTTATGTATTTTTCGGACAACTGACTGCATACGGACTTTGATAGTTCAGTTACTTTATCAAAGCATTTACCGTATTCAGAACCTCTCACAAAGCTTATTTCATTAGGGTTTATGTTGCCATAGTATAAATCTTCAAGCATAGTTTGCTTCATTGAAAACCTCCTTATAAATGGAAAAAGTGCAACAGGACGTTACATCCCATTGCACTTAATAATTTTATTATTTAATTCATAAAATTGGAATTTAACAGATACGATTACTTGTCAAAATTTATCGGCGACGCTTATGCGCAGAGCCATATCGGTTGCCTGCGGTCTGTCGCCAATATAATATGTGCCGAATCTTGTAGCGGTAAATTCATATTCTTCGGAGTATTCACCGCTGATGGGATCAAACCATTGATAAGTATAGTTTCCGTTAGGAGTAAGGTTTCCGACGGTTCCTGTTTTTATTCCGCCGTAAAACTTGGTGTTTGTATTTTGTGCAACGGTTTCATCGGTGAACGAATAGAAATAAATAACGATTTCGGTGTTATCTTCGTTTCCTGCATAAACATAATAAACGTTGTTTGCGGGAACGAAATATGCTTTGTTGTCAAATCTGGGAATAAGATTATACCATTCTGTGTTTTCAAGAAATTCTCGCATATATCCGACCTGATATGAGCTCTCGTATTCGAGCGCATCCTGCCAGGTTGCATTGATTTTTTCTTCGCTTGTTATGGTATCAACGCCGTCGGAACTGTCGTTTTCTTCGTCATAAACATTGAGGTAGCTCCAGGTATCGTGTCCGCCCCAACCGTAGCCGAACATACCGTTAAGGTACGCTGACCAGCCCTGCATTCTTGAACCGAAATTTTTTGTCCACAGATAGCAATACTGACCCTCATAATTGATTGCGGGTTTGCCTTGTGAATTATACCAGCAGTCTTTTTCAATTCGGAAATCGCTTTGCTCCGTTTTGTCAGTGTGCCATTGAACAGCATAGAAATTGTGTGCTTTTATATCCCTGAAACAGGACGGCATTGCATCTTTGAAATAAACCTTGCAATTATCCGTTGCTCCCTCGCCGTTGCCGTAAACCGACGTTGAACCGACATTTTCCATATGAGCAGAAAGCGGATGATCATATACATCGTGTTTTGCAATATATTCCGCAACAAGCTTGTAAGGGTTGTTATCCAATCCCCATTCGGGATGGTTTGTTTCGCTCCAATAGAAATCGTTGTCAACCTCTTGCCCGAGGGTCCAGACAACGGGATAAGAGCCGTATCTTGCAACCCAGTAACGGCTGACTTTTTCAAGGTAAGCTTTTGCGGAATCGGACACACCATTGCCGTTGAAACCTCCGTTGTTGGAAATCAAAGGTTCAATAAAATAGGAAAAGAAAAACTG
>JAGBUT010000172.1 GCA_017630695.1 Clostridia bacterium | reverse complement strand
TGGCTCCCCTTTTAAGGTTACTCCCCTGTTAGGGGAGATGTCACAAAGTGACAAAGGGGTTCCCGTTTCTGGAAGAAAAGCTGTCACGAAGTGACTGAGGGGTCATTCCGCAGAAGGAAAAAGAATGCCTCCGCGGCAAACGCTTACTCGCTTATTGTTTGTATAGATAATTTTCATTTTTGCTTTGATGCACACCAATAAAAAAGCACGACCAACGGTCGCACCTACAATTCATAATTTAAAAAGGCAACCCGATGCGTGGGTGTCCTGAGGACACTCACGCAGTTTTATTCGCCTTTCGGCGAGTGATATTGCTTCGCAGTTATATAATGCTACGCATTGTGATATTGTCCTTCGGACAGTTTTATGCGAATAAAATAACACTGAAATCGAAGATTTCAATATCACTATGCCGAAAAGTGCATAATATCACTCTTTCCGAAGGAAAGAATATCACTTAAAGTTAAAAGCGCACTTACTCACCACTTTTAGTGACAGTGCAAAAAAGTAAGAGTTAATGTAGTTTTTGCCACATTAACTCTTTTTGTCCTTTAGAGTACGACTCTAAGGCACATCTTTATTTTTTAGTCTCCGTAAACTCTGCGGCTGTATTCGGCATATTCACCGCTTTTGATATCGTCTGTCCACTGTTTATTATCGAGATACCAGCGGATTGTTCTTGCCATACCGTCGTCAAATTTTGTTTCGGGAAGCCAACCGAGTTCATTTGAAATCTTCGTAGGGTCAATGGCGTAGCGAAGGTCGTGACCTGCTCTGTCCTTAACGTAGGTGATAAGGCTTTCAGGCTTATCGAGAGCTTTGAGAAGAGTTCTGACAACCTCGATATTCTGCTTCTCGTTGTGACCGCCGACGTTATATACCTCACCCACTCTGCCGTTGCGGATAATCATATCGATTGCTTTGCAGTGGTCCTCAACGTAAAGCCAGTCACGAACGTTGAGACCCTCGCCGTAAACGGGAAGGCTCTGGTTTTCCTGCGCTCTGACAATCATAAGAGGAATCAGCTTTTCGGGGAATTGATAAGGTCCGTAGTTGTTTGAGCAACGGGAAATCGTTACGGGCAGACCGTAGGTGCGGTTGAAAGCAAGGCAAAGCAAATCTGCAGATGCCTTTGATGATGAGTAAGGGCTTGAGGTATGAATGGGTGTTTCCTCGGTGAAGAAGAGGTCGGGTCTGTCAAGCGGCAGATCGCCGTAAACCTCATCGGTTGAAACCTGGTGGAAACGCTTCACACCGTATTTTTTACTTGCTTCAAGCAGACAAGCTGTGCCCATAATGTTTGTTTCAAGGAAGATAAAAGGATTCTCAATCGAACGGTCAACGTGGCTTTCAGCCGCAAAGTTGACAACGATATCGAAATTCTCCTTTGCAAAAAGAGAATCAACAAAATCCTTATCGGAAATGCTTCCCTTAACGAAGGTGAATTTTTCATTCTTCATCGCTTCATCAAGGCTCTTGAGGTTACCTGCATAGGTGAGCGCATCAAGGCAGACGATTTCGTCATCGGGATGTTTTTCAAGCATATAATAGACGAAATTAACGCCGATAAAACCTGCGCCGCCCGTTACAAGAATTTTCATTCGGATTCCTCCTCTGCCGAAATGCTCGGCTCTATCACGGATACAATTTTTCTGAATTCAACGTGGTCAAAATGCTTTTTGAATCTGACGCCTACTGTGTAATCAAGGTCACATTCGGGGCAATGGAAATTTGCTCTGAAAAACTGGCAGTGGAATTTCCACGCAGTGAGCTGATTACAAGCTGTGCCGCAGGTTTCACAAACGTGGCACATACGCTTTTTATCAACAAGAGGATTATCGATATTTCTGATAACCTTCGCTTTGAAAACAAGCTTTGAATAGAAATCCTCACCGCAGCCCGAAATCTCGGGGAAAGGCTCGTTGCCGGGCATAATCTTTTTGAGGATGTCGGCAGTGAGCATACTGTCGCCCAGCGCACGGTGGTGGATATACATTTCGGGGTCGATATCAAGCATCTGCGCTGCAGTCAGCAAACCTGTCTGCTGACCTTTGGGGCAGCTGTACAGACGCTGAAAAACTTTCTGCAAATCGCAGTATTTATCGAGGAAAGGTATAACCTTTATGCCGTTGAGGTACTGGAAATTTTCAAGAAGAACTCTGACGTCACCGTCACCCCAGGTGAAAATAACGGTTTCTTCGCTGCCAATCCACTTTCTGAACATCGAGAATGCTTTTGTGAAAGGCATACCCGAATTGATATCATCGTTTGTCAGGTGAGTGAGTCTCTTGACGCTTCCCCTTAACTTTTTGCCGATTTGCGAACGGATGATGCAGGAGAAGGTATCAACCGTATCAAGCTCGGAATCAAGCTTGACGGCACCGATTTCGATGATTTCGTTAATGAAGCCGTTTGCTTTTTTGGCATATGTATTATTCCATTCAAGGTCAAGAACAATATACTGCATTAAAACATTCCTTTAAAATCATTATCTGATTTATTTTACTATATAAAGCAGATTATTTCAAGAGCAAAATGAAAAGAGGCTGACGAATCAGCCCCGAAAATTAAACACAGTATCCTTTTTTCTTTATAACCGAAACGACCTTTTCGGTCAGACGGTTGCAGATTTCGTCACTCTGCGCCTCAACCATAACTCGGATAACAGGCTCCGTGCCCGATTCACGCACAAGGATTCTGCCGTTTATACCGAGCTCGTTTTCGGCATCGGCAATGGCTTTTTTCACTTCGGGATTATTCATAACCGCAGATTTACTGCCAACCCTGACGTTTACAAGCTTTTGCGGAAAGATTGCAAGACCCTCCGAAAGAGCCGAAGCTTTTTTGCGAAGAGAGAGCATAACCTCTGTCAGCTTAAGGCTTGTGAGAATGCCGTCACCCGTTGAAGCATATTTCGAGAAGATGATATGACCCGATTCCTCACCGCCGAGGCAGTTGCCGTTTTCACGCATATATTCATAGACGAATCTGTCGCCTACGGCAGTTTTGACGTAGCCGATTCCGAGACGGTCAAACGCTTTATAAAGACCGATATTCGACATAACGGTTGTCACAACGGTGTTGCTTTCAAGCTCCCCTTTTTCTTTGAGGTATTTACCGCAGATATAGAGGATATGATCGCCCGAAAGCACGTTGCCCTTTTCGTCAACGGCAAGGCAACGGTCTGCATCACCGTCATAGGCAAAGCCGATATCGAGCGAATTTTCGGTTACGAAACGGCGAAGCCCTTCAATATGGGTTGAGCCTGCATTGACGTTTATATTCAAACCATCAGGCTGTGCGTTGATAACGAAGGTCTGCGCTCCGAGAGCATCGAAAACAGCCTTTGCTATGCTCCACGCACTGCCGTTTGCACAGTCGAGACCGATTTTAAGGCCTCTGAATGAATGAACACCGAGCGAAATCAGGTAGCCGATATATCGGTTTCTGCCCGAAATATAGTCAACAGTTTTGCCGATATTCTCCCCCGTTGCAAAGGGAATTTCGTTGGGATAAACTCCGTCGAGATAACCCTCAACAAGGTCGGTCAGAGATTCATCCGCCTTTTCACCGTTACCGTTAAGGAGCTTGATTCCGTTATCATAAAAAGGATTGTGACTTGCGGATATCATTATTCCGCAGTCAAAACCGTCAAGCTTTGTAAGATAAGAAACCGAGGGCGTTGTGGTTACGTGGAGAAGATATGCGTCGGCACCCGATGCACACAGACCCGCAACAAGCGAATATTCAAACATATAGCTTGAACGTCTTGTATCTTTGCCGATGAGAATTCTTGCTTTTTCGTTACGTCCGTTTTGCTTTTTTAATTCTCCGAAATAACAGCCGAGGAATCTGCCGATTTTATATGCGTGGTCGGCGGTGAGGTCAACGTTTGCCTCTCCTCTGAAGCCGTCAGTGCCGAAATATCTGCCCAACAAACACTCTCCTTATTGCTTCTCAACAACGATTCCGCCCGTTTTATAAATCGAATTCGCAGGGATAACTCCCCTCACGCACGAAAGCGGATAGATATTTGTATTATTGCCCACAACGGTGCCGGGATTGAGCACGGTGTTGCAACCGACCTCAACGTTATCACCGAGGATTGCACCGAACTTTTTGAGACCCGTTTCAAATTTTTCATCACCGTTTTTAACCGCAACCTCGCTCTGGTCGGATTTGACGTTTGAGGTAACTGCACCTGCGCCCATATGGGATTTGAAGCCGATAATACTGTCGCCCACGTAATTGAAATGAGGTACCTGAACGAAATCGAAAAGAATTGCATTCTTAATTTCAACGGAGTTGCCGACAACGCAGTTTTCACCGATGAGTGCACTCTCTCGGATAAATGCGCAATGGCGCACCTCGGTGTTTGCACCGATGATGCAGGGAGCACCCAGATAAGCAGTTGCTGCCACAATCGCGGTTTCATGCACCCAAACAGAAGGCGAAACTTCTGTATATTCTTCTCCCAGCTGGCTTCCCAGCTCCAGGATCATATCTTTAATGCCTTTCAGTGCCTGCCAGGGGTACTCATATTTTTCCAAATAGCTTTTCGCCATCGTGTGTTCCAAATTAAAAAGTTCCGGTGTTTTTATCATAGATATCCCTCTTTCCGGAAAGAAATGGTCGATTTCTCAACGCAGATACT
>JAGBUT010000171.1 GCA_017630695.1 Clostridia bacterium | reverse complement strand
GTCGCAAAGCAATCTTGAAGGGATTCCGAGTCTGTCAAGAAGCGGAGTTGCCCATTTTTTTGTTTTGAGGTCAATCATCTGCGAGGTTGTTGCGATTGAATATTCGGTTGTCTTTTTGCCCGTAAGCATATAGCCGAAAAGATCGGGCATAAAGAGAATTTTATCTGCTCTTTCAAGCATATGAGGACGGTATTTTTTAAGCGCATAGAGCTGATAAACGGTGTTAAGCTCCATAAACTGGATACCCGTTGTGCCGTAGAATTCATCGTTCGGAACGGTTTCGGCACATTCCTCGATGAGACCCTTTGTGCGCTCGTCTCTGTAATGAATCGGATTCTCAAGCAGACAGCCGAATTCATCAATCAGACCAAAGTCAACGCCCCAGGTGTCGATACCGACGCTGTCAAAACCGCCTGCAAGCTTTGCTTTGACAATACCCTGCTTGATTTCATGGAAAAGGCGAAGCACGTCCCAATACATTGTGTCGCCAACTTTTACGGGATCGTTTGAGAAACGGTGCACTTCTTCAAGAGTGATTTTTTTGCCGTCAAAAGTGCCGAGAATCGCTCTGCCACTTGACGCACCGAAATCGATGGCAAGAACTCGTTTGTTCATCTGCTTTCTCCTTTACTGAATAACAACGCCTTTTTTGAGAATGATGTTTGCATAGATAGCGGTTTCGCCCGTTGCGATAACTGCGTATGCTTTCTTTGCTCTGTCATAGAATGCGAAACGTTCAACAAGCTCGATATTCTTTTCGCCTTCTTCAGCAACGATGGTGTTTTTGTAGTCTGCCCAGATGGGAGGAGGATTTGATGCATCGCCGTTATCCATAAGAGCAACGGGAGCATCAACATATGTATCAAGAGGCATAAGTTTAAGAATTGCCTCGAGAATTTCGTTTACGCCGTGGCCGTCAAGACGAACAAGCTTCTGTGCAATTGAAGCTGAGGGGAAATTGCCGTCACCGATAACGATTTCGTCACCGTGACCCATTTCCATAAGAATCTTGAGAAGCTCGGGTGAGATGATGGGGGAGATGTTTTTAAGCATAGTGTTTATTCCTTTCTTCGCAATTAATCAGATAATTGCGTACATATTATACATATTTGCATAGATGCCGTCTTTTTGCATCAGCTCTTTGTGTGAGCCCTGCTCGGCAATGCCCTCCTCTGTGAGAACAACGATTTTATCCGCATTGCGGATAGTTGTAAGGCGGTGAGCAATTGTAAGAGTCGTTCTGCCCTTTGCAAGACGCTCAAGGGATTCCTGAACAAGCTTTTCGCTTTCGTTATCGAGTGCGGAAGTTGCTTCGTCAAGAAGAAGAATCGGAGGATTCTTCAGGAAAACTCTTGCAATTGAAATTCTCTGCTTCTGACCGCCCGAAAGCTTGACACCTCTTTCACCGATATACGTATCGTAACCGTTCGGCAAAGAGCTGATGAATTCGTGCGCGCCTGCTTTTTTTGCAGCTTCGTAGAGCTCTTCATCGGTGGCATCTGCTTTACCGTAAATAAGATTATCTCTGACCGTTCCGCTGAAAAGATAAACGTCCTGAGCAACAACACCGATATTTGAACGAAGCGAATGAAGAGTGATATCTTTTATGTTTTTGCCGTCAACCAGTATTTCACCGCTTTCGGGTTCGTAAAAACGGGGAATAAGGTTGCAAAGCGTTGTTTTACCGCCACCACTGGGACCGACAACCGCAAGGTTTTCACCGGGTTCAAGGTGAAGATTGAGGTTATGAAGAATTTCTTTTTCGCCTTTGACGTAGCTGAAGCATACGTCCTTGAATTCGATTTTACCCTTAACGTCTGTGATTTCAACGGCGTTTTCATCGTCAATAATGTCAGGCAGTTCATCCATAATTTCCGCAAATCGTTCAACACCCGTGATACCTCTGTTGAACTGTTCGCTGAAATCAACGATTGTTCGGATTGAACCGAGAAGAGTTGAAATGAGCATAAGGCTGGCTGCAAAATCACCGGGAGAGGTTATGCCCTCTTTCATCAGAACAGCACCCATTGCAATAACGCAGATATAGGTCATTCCGTCAAGGAATTTGACCGTTGAATGGAACTGCGACATATATTTATGGCTCTTGTTACGGATATCAACGTATTTCTCGTTGCCTTTGGAGAACTTTTCTCTTTCGGTTTTTTCATTTGTGAATGAACGCACAACTCTTACACCGAGAAGGCTGTCCTCGATTCGTGCATTGATTTCACCAACCTGATGTCTGCCCTCTTTGAAGGTATCACGCATTTTGCTTCTTGAACGCTTCGTGAAAATTACCATAAAGGGAATCAGGATAAAAATTGCGATTGCAAAACGGAAATCCATCGTTGCAAAAATAAAGAAACTTGCAACAAATTTAACGATTGTCATCAGCAGCATTTCAGGGAAATGATGTGACCACTCCGCAATATCAAAAAGGTCAGAGGTCATTCGGCTCATTATCTGACCAACCTTGGTGTTATCAAAAAATGAGAACGAAAGAGTCTGAAGATGGTCGAAAATATCTTCTCTCATTGAGTTTTCTATTTTCGTACCCATTTTGTGACCGAAATATGACTGGCAGAATCCTGCAATGCTGTCAAGTCCTCGGAGTACGATATACGCAACAGTGATTCCGACAATCAGCTTTATCGTCAATCCTTCGGGTGATGCAACACCTTGGTCTGTGATTTTGCGCACAATAAGCGGCAGAATGATTTCACAAGCCGCTGATACACAGGCACAGGCAAGCACCATAAACTGTGTGCCCAGATGCTTTTTCAGATAAGGAAAAAAGCGTTTCATAAGGGCAATATTTTTTTCTGCCGTTGATTTTTTCCCTTTTTCTTTTTCCATTTTTTTCTTTCCTCATAAAATACAATATATCACGTTATATTATGTAACAAAAAAGCAGTTTTGTAAAGTATTTCTTTTATAATTTAAATTGTAAACTTATTTATATTATTATTGACCTTATATTATAAAACTGATATAATAATACAGATTATAATGCCAGATTGTCGTCCTCTGACGGCGGAAAGGAAGGCTTCACCATGATAAAAATTTCTCCCTCCGTTCTTGCAAGTGATTTTTCAGCACTCGGCACAGAAGCTGTAAGAGTTGAAAAAGGCGGTGCAGACTATCTGCATCTTGACGTTATGGACGGTTGTTTTGTTCCCAATATTTCATTCGGCGCACCCGTTATCAAGAGCGTCAGAAATAAAACAAATCTTGTTTTTGACGTACATCTTATGATTCAGAATCCGCTGAAATATATTGATGATTTCAAAAAAGCAGGTGCGGATCTCATCACTTTTCATATCGAAAGCTCATCACCCGTCGGTGAAACGGTTGATAAAATTCTTGAATGCGGCTGTAAAGCAGGTATCAGCATCAAGCCCGCAACCGCCGCCGAGGACGTTTTCCCGTATCTTGACAAGCTTTCAATGGTGCTTGTTATGACTGTTGAACCCGGTTTCGGCGGACAGTCGTTTATGCACGAAACAATGGCAAAAGTAAAGACCCTGCGAGAGGAAATTCTTCGCAGAGGTCTTGACGTTGATATTCAGGTTGACGGTGGCATCAATGCTGAAACCGTAGAAATTGCCGCAGAAGCAGGCGCAAACGTTTTTGTTGCGGGAAGTGCTGTTTTCGGAGCCGAAAACCCTGCCGAAATCATTAGTATGCTTCGTGAAAAAGCAGAAAAAGCTTATATCTGATTTCTGCGACACATTATTGCGCCCAGCGCACCGTATTCCGCAATGGGATTCCAGTGCTCTCTTGTGAAATCAGCTTCAAGATTTTCGCATTTTTTGCAAACGGCAAACTCGCAGAAATGTCTTTCAAGCAACCTCATATCATGCGGCGAACTGATAATAAGTCTGTATTTTCCGTTGCTTTCATAAAGACTGCTTTGCTCACATTCCCCATTTATTCCGCAATCCTGCACGGCATTATACAGCCCGTCAAGGCTTTCGAAATCACAGATAAGATTCGCCGCTTGTTTGATAAGCATCGGGCGTTTTGCTCTGACCGCTGTTTCAAGAATCGTGAAGCAAAGCACACATCCGCCCGAACTCATCGGCATAGCTTCAATTATCATTTTTCGTGAAGGATCAAGCTCCCTGCCGAGAAATTTACCTGCGGCATCAAGCACTGTCCATATAACTCTTCTGGTTTCAATTGCGGAGTAATCCATCTCTTCGTATGTAATATCCAACTCCTGCATATCCTTAGCGGAAAGCTCAACAACAATTCTGTTTTCCGCAGGTGAACTGATTTGCATTTTGCAATACCTCCTTCAGGTGTGACTATTAATATAATATGAATTTGCCACACAGTATGCAATGAATAAATAATGGAAGTCTGAGGTGATCGCTATGGCTCACGGTGCCGTTAAACCGACAAAACCTAATATCAGAAGCGTTTATTCAGATTATCTGATTATGCTTCTTGCCCCCTGTTATATGGCATTTCATTATTACGGCTTCCGAAGTCTGCTTGTCATAGCGGTTTCGGTTATATCCGCATTATTAACGGATGCTTTTGCAGGTCTTATTCTGAATAAAAAAATCAATTTCGGAAATCCCGGATGTGTTTTTGCAGGTGCAGCAATCGCTCTGATGATGCCCGCAAACGTACCGTTCTACGTTCCTGCTCTTGCTTCCTTCTTTGCTGTTGCGATTGTAATGATGCCTTTCGGCTCAGACGAAAACACACCCTTTGTTCCTGCCGCAGCAGGCTTTGCCTTTGCAAGTGTTTGTTTTAAAGAATCGGTGTTCAATTATGCCGTCGGCACACAAGATTCCGTTTTCGGTGCAGAATCCCTCGGCTCAATGCTGTTAAAAGGAAGCTCAGTGCATATCGGAACGGCAAACATCTTTGATATTCTTATCGGCAACGTGGCAGGCCCGATGGGTACGGGTTGCGTTCTGCTGATGCTTGCAAGTGCAGCATTTCTGCTTATCAGACGGCCCTCGTCGTTGCTTTCAACGGCAGGTTTCGTTGTTGCTTGTATTGTTACGGTAGTTCTCTTCCCGAGAGTTTCCGCCTCACTCAAATCAAATCTCATCCCCGAGCTTTGTTCGGGTTCGCTTATGTTTGCGGCTGTTTTCCTTATCACAGACCCCGTGACTCAGCCGAAAAAGAATCTTAATAAATTTCTTTACGGTGCTCTCTGCGGAGTGCTTTGCATAGCAATGCGCAAAATGGGTGCATACGAAGAAACCGTTTGCTTTGCGGTAATTCTTTCAAATGCACTTCGCCCGATTTTCGACTCGGCTATTGATAATATGCCCAAACGCATTAAAAAATCACCTCGCAAGGAGGTGACGGAATGAGTGCGAACATTTCTTTCAAGGATGCACTTAAAAAAGGTGCGTTGATTTACAATCCCGTTCTCGTTCAGCTTGTCGGACTTTGCCCCGTCATCGCCGCTTCAACAACGTTTATTCAGGCACTTTCACTTTCTGTGACAATGTTCCTTGAACTTATCGTTGTTTGCGTGATTGCGAGTGCGTTTTTCAAAAATCTTCCCCGATGGATAAGAGTGCCCATTTATTTCATTATTGGTCTTGCTCTTGTCTGCCCCATACTTTACGCAATCGAAACCTATTCTCTTAATGACATCAGCCTCGGTATGAAGATTTATCTTCCCCTGACGGCTGTTAACTCCGTTGTTGCCGTGCATTGTGAACAGTTTTCCGTCAAAAACAGCATTAAGCTTGCTTTCTACGATGCCGTTGCAAGCGGAATCGGAATTTCTGCAATCTTCCTTATCACGGGTGCTGTCAGAGAAATTCTCGGCAAAGCATCTTTTGCAGGTATCAGCCTCAATCTGCCGATCACTTTCAAAGGAATGGCGCTCCCCTTCGGATGCCTGATTCTTCTCGGCTTCCTTGCTGCCCTTCTCAAATCATTTACGGCAAAATATTATCCGCAAACCGAAAAAGAGGAAGAAGTGAAAACCGTAACAGAAGAGTTGCCTGAACCTGTAAATACCGTTGAGGAAACCGTTCAGCCCAAAACTGCCGAACCGAATGCAGAATATTCCGCAGAGGATGACCTTAACGAGTTCCTCAAGTCTCTCGGCATAGAATTATCCGACGAGGAGGGCGATGCAAAATGAAAATGATATCCGACCTTCTCATAACCGCACTCTTCACTGTGTTTATCCAGAATCTCGTGCTCAACTCGGGTCTGGGCATCAGCGAAGCTTTCAGAGTATCAACAAAGCCCGGCATATTCGGTAAAATAGCCGGTATGATTTCAGGCTTTTCAATCGTGACGAGCGTTATCTGCAGTGCACTGAATTCAGCAGTCAACTTCACGTCGCTACCCTTTGCAGGCAAAGCGGCGGTTTACGGCGGTGTTCTCGCATCGGCTTATCTTATCGTAGCTCTTCTTCTGAAGGTTATTTTCAGAGCATCAGATAAGCTTCTCGGCACAATCGGTATT
>JAGBUT010000170.1 GCA_017630695.1 Clostridia bacterium | reverse complement strand
GTTAAGCCGAGCGTGGACTACCTTAGTTATATCGATTTCAGAACTCTCTCCTTGCTTTTCTGCCTTATGGCGGTTATGGCAGGTCTCGGTGCTCTCGGAGTTTTCAGAGTGTTGGCACAAAAGCTGCTGAAGGGTGTCGGCTCGGTCAGAACACTTTCGTTGGTGCTCAGTATGCTCTGCTTTTTTTCAGCGATGCTTATCACAAATGACGTTGCTCTGATAACTTTTGTGCCGTTCACTGCGGAAGCATTAAAAATTTCGGGCAAAAAAGAAAAACTGATTCCGATTGTTGTGCTCGAAACCGTAGCGGCAAATCTCGGCAGTATGCTTACTCCTATCGGCAATCCGCAGAATCTCTATCTTTTCTCTGCCTTCAAAATGAGTATGGGCGAATTTGTTTCTTCGGTTTTACCCTATACCATTTTGTCACTGGTTTTTGTTATTGTTTTTGCTCTGTTTACGGGCAATGAAAAAGCGGAAAGTGCATCGGTAACAGAAGAAAAAATCTCTGTAGGCAAGGCTGTGATTTATGCCGTGCTTTTCGTACTGTCGCTTCTTACGGTGCTTGAGGTTATTCCTTATCCCATAACACTCGCTGTGACGGTTGCCGCGGTGTTGATTTCGGATAGAAAAACTATTTTGAAAATCGATTACAGTTTGCTTCTCACTTTTGTTTTACTGTTTATCTTTATCGGCAATCTCGGTAATATCGATCCCGTGAGTGAATTCCTCAAAAAGATTGTTGTCGGCAACGAGGTTATAGCAGGTGTTGCAGCAAGTCAGGTCTTTTCAAACGTACCTGCGGCATTGTTGCTTTCAGGCTTCACTGATAACGCAAAAGCCTTGCTTGTAGGTGTTAACCTCGGCGGTCTCGGTACGCTTATAGCATCCATGGCAAGTCTGATTTCATTCAAACTTGCGGTTAAAGAAAATATCAAAGCAGGAAAATATCTGATATATTTTACTGTTGTCAACGTAATTTTCCTTGCCGCAAACCTGATTCTTTGGATTATCATAAAGTAAACAAAAAGGACTGTCTTGCGACAGTCCTTAATTTTTTTATTTTTCGCTTACGGTACGAAGAACTTCCTGCTTGAATTCGCCGAAAATCTTGTATTTCTTTGAGAATATGAAAAGAGAAACAAGAATCATAACGGGCGGAACAATAAACATCAGGAAAGAAATTGCGCTCTTTGCTGTTGCAGTCTGAACAACAGCCTGACCGTCGTAACCCGTTACGCTGAAAGTTGCATACATAATGATTGCCTGCATAGTGTAAGCCATCTTCTGCAAGAAGCCTTTCATCGAGAAGGTGAGAGCCTGATTGCGCTGACCGATTTTGAATTCGCCGTAGTCAACAACGTCAGCGAGCATAACCGTTTGGTTGACGAACATACTGCCTGTTCCGAGTGACGTAAGAACATAGAACAGACCGAGCAGCGTAACGTTGCCTGTGAAGAGGTAACCCATAATCGCCATACCGATATAACCTGCCGCTGCCATTGAGAGCGAGAGCTTGTAAATTGAACGGTTGTTCATAAATTTGGAGCAAACGGGAACAACAAGAATTGCAAGAACAGAGCCGATTGTGCCCATCAGATTGAACTTTGACTGAAGAGTTATGTCACCGAGAACGGACTTGAAATAATAGCTGCTGATGCCCGAAGTCATATAGAAACCTGCGTTTGACATCATAGCAAAAAGCATAAAGATGAGAAGCTGGTCATTCTGCTTGATGACATTCAGAGCTGCTTTGAATGAGAACTTTTCATTGCTTACGGTGACGGATTTTTCTTTTGTTGAAGCAACGCAGATAAGAGCAAAAACAATCAGACCTACGGAGGCTACGATTGACCATTTTCCGAAGCCTGCACGAAGCGTGTCGGAGGTCATCGAGTCAAGCTTACTGCCTGCAACACCACCGAAATAAGCAACTGCAATCGGAGTAAAAATGGAGATGATTCCCTGACCGAGACCCGAGAAAGCTCTCGCAATTGTGGAAACAAGATTTCTGTCCTTTTCTTCAGTTGCGAAAGAGGGAACCATTGACCAGAAGGGGATATCGGCAAGCGTATTTGTCATACCCCAGAATACGTAAAGTATACCTGCGTAGAAAAGAAGTTTAACCGAATCTGAAGGCAGATTAGGAGCGTTAAAAAGAAGGCAAAGAACGATTGCATTAAGCAAAGTGCCGATGAGAATCCAGGGTCTGTATTTGCCCATCTTTGTTTTTGTTTTGTCAACAATCATACCCATCATCGGATCATTGATGCCGTCCCAGATTCTTGCAAGGGGAGTGAGCACAAGCAGGAAAAGCGGGCTGATGCCGAGAGCGTCGGTGAGATAAATTGAGAGGTATGAATAGAACATGCCGTAGCTCAGGTCAAGACCGACGGCACCCACGCCGTAGCCAAGCTTTCTGCCGAGAGAAATCTTGTTCATAATAATCTCCTTTCGAGATATTGATACAATAAATATAATACTTCATATGTGAGAATTAATCAAGCAAAAAATCCGCTGACAGAAGTCAACGGATTGAGGGCAGATAAGATTATTCTTCCATCTGTTTGCCGAGGAAGGATGCAGCAATCTGTGCGAGCTTGGTTTCGGTCTGCGTGGGGCAGGAGCCGTTTTCGTGCATCAGCATAACAAGTGCACCTGAAACGTCGCCGCCGCCGATAATCGGAAAAGCAACTGCCGCCTCTTTTTCAAGACCTTCAACGGGCTTTATTCTTTCTCCGTCAACAACGCAAACGAAGTTTTCGCGGTTTTCCATAATGTTTTCAAGGCTGCGGCTGACTCTGCGGTCAAGCACCTCTTTTTTGCTCATACCTGCAACAGCAATAACGCTGTCACGGTCTGTAACAATAACGGGTAAACCCGTGCCTCTGAAGAGAACGTCGGCATATTGAGTTGTGATTGACGATAACTCACCAATGGGTGAGTATTTTTTGAAAATAACCTCACCGTCAGCATCCGTGTAAATCTCCAACGGGTCACCTTCACGGATACGCATAGTGCGGCGGATTTCTTTTGGGATAACGACTCTTCCGAGATCGTCGATTCTTCTGACAATACCTGTGGCTTTCATTTTATATCTTTCTCCTTATATTTTGGTTGCCTTGTTATTGTTTGTCAGAAATTGCGGTTTATACTAAAATAAATTTCAATTTAAATAATGTTTGTTAATGTCCGATAAAACTCACTTAAAACAGAGCCGTCCGACACGTATTGTATCGGACGGTAAAAATTTATTTAATTGTTGAAAAATGTTGTAGAGTTGAGAAAAGTGCGAATAATAATATTAAATCCTCGAAAGGAACGGGTTATGTTCAACTGCCGTCAGGCTTTAAATCCCACCGTTTTTCAAGCTCAAGCATTGCTGCGCAACAGGAATCAAACCGTGTCCATGTTGTCAATAACGGGTCAATTTCATGGATCGATATGGTTAAATTATTAGTATATGTTTACAAATATAAAATATTCATGAAAACGAAAAAGTATAATATCAAACTATACTTACAATAAATCACAGCAAACTTTTAAAGTATACTTATAATAATATCGTCGTCTTTCCGTAGTCAGAAGTCGACTATTGATGTGAAAACACGTTTTAAAATTGATTTACCTCAAAAAATAATTAATCCAATACAATTTTGCAATAAAAATCATAAAGATTCATTAACGATGAAATTGCACTGTAATTTGCAAAATTCAGATTAATGTATTTTTTAAGCTTATATTATTGTTATTTCTCTTGCGTTACCCTTATCTCCGCGGTTTGTTACATACTGCATCGTACCGCCGGGCAGTCTGCTTTCAAAAGCAAAGTGCAAATGCCCTGCAAGAACGGCTTTAATTTGGGGTTCACCAATGACATATTTGTAAAATGCCTTTGAAGCTTCTGTCGGCTCTGCTATATCTCCCTTGACCTCGGGGTGAATCTCCGAGTCGGAGCCGAGCAGGCATATTTCACCGTTCCAGAATTTATAACTTTCCTTATAAAGTTCTTTTTCGTATAAAGGGGCATGCATAAAGAGAATGATGGGATAACCTTTCTTTACTTCCTCTTTAAGCATTTCAAGCTGTTCATATTCCACCTGATGATAAGCGTCGTCTATTCCGACAAAATTAACACCGCCGATGATATGAGAATTAAAGAATATATTAACAGGATATCCTCCGATTTCTTCCAAACTGTTAAGACGGTAAGCCATATCCTCTTTTACGCCGTCGTATTTTGCATATTCGTGATTGCCTGCAACGAAAAGAAACTTATCCCTCTTTAAAAAATCCTTTGCAAATTCAACGCAAGGCTTTGATATGTAGTCGATAAGATCTCCGGTATGAACAATCAGATAGCAGTTCTTTTCACCGTACTTTATCAGCTTGTTAAGATTTCGTACACTTCTTTTCTCGTTTCGTTTTTTGCCCTGTCTTATCATATTCTCAGAGTCACTGTCACAATAAAATGGAAGATGTGAGTCTGTCATATGAAGAATTTTCAGCGGTTTTTCGAGACCTATTTTTATTGTTGTTTTCTTTATTTTCAGCATAATGAAATTTGTTTCTCCTTAAACAAGCTCAGATTCGTGATGAGTTTTCGAAATTCTCGGTGCAGCACCCGTGAGATGCGAAATATCACGGTATTCACCTTCATAATCGGCGAACAGACCGTCGGGAATTTGTGAAGTCCAACCCGATTCATCAAATTCGGGAGCCTTAATTCCCATAGCGTAAAGCACAATGGCGGCAAGGTCACGGATATTCATTTCTTCTATTTCGGTTTTGTTTATACCTCTGCCTGTTGCGGCAAAAGTTACATATTTTTCTTCATCAGTCCATCCGCCGTGGCTACCCTTGCAGTTTTCATCATTGGTCCCGCCGTGGTCGGCAATAACAATAAAAAGTGTATCTTCAAGCATTTCTGCATTTTTAACTGCAGAGTAAACATCTCCGATAAGCTCATCAACCTCGTGTATCCGTTCGATAAAAGCGGGAAGTCCGTAACCCGTTGAGTGACCCGCACCGTCAACGCTGTCAAAGTGAACGAACAGAAAGTCGGGTTTGTTTTCACGGATATAATCGCAGACAATCGGTGTCAGTTCGGTGTCGTGTGCCGTGGCATGAGAAACAACGATATTGTTTTCAACTATACCGTAGGTGATGGGATTCCAGTCACAGAATGAACCGAGAACGGCATCGGGATATGCTTCTCTGATTCTTCTGAAAAGCGAAGGGAACGGAGAATTCACATCATAAGGAACAGATGATACAATGCTGTTTGTAAGTTCGTGAATTTCAGGACCGACGCCGATAAGCATAGAACCCCAGCACTCTGCACTGATGGTGGGTTTTGATGAAAGAGCTGTATATGTGATTGCACCGTTTTCAAATATTTTGTCAAAGTTCGGTGTGTCGGCAACTTTAAACCAACTGCCTGCACCGTCAACGCCGATAACTATTACATGTGAGTATTTTCTTGACATGGTCATTTCTCCAGTATCTTTTAAAAGTTGAATCAAAGGAAGAACCTCCCGATTTATGTCAGGGAGGTTCCGATTTGTATCAGTC
>JAGBUT010000169.1 GCA_017630695.1 Clostridia bacterium | reverse complement strand
ATACAAAATCGTTGAAGAAAACGAAGTTATGTATGAAGAATACATGATGGATGATGCAGAAATTTGTATTGTTGCTTTTGGTGTTGCAGCAAGAGTTTCTCAGAATGCTATTGACGAAGCAAGAAAACTCGGCATCAAAGTTGGTATGATAAGACCTATAACCTTATGGCCTTTCCCCAAGAAAATTTTAAACGAAACAGCTAAAAAAGTTAAAGCTTTTGTTTCTGTTGAATTATCCATGGGTCAGATGATTGAAGACATCGAGCTTGCTACAAGATGTCAGAAGCCCGTTTTACTCTGCAACAGAGTGGGCGGTATGATTCCCACAGTAGAAAATGTTCTTAATAAAATCAAAGAAGCTGATAAAATCGGAGGTGCAGAATAATGGTAGTATTTGAAAAACCTAAAGCATTGACAGATGCTCCCCTGCATTATTGTCCCGGATGTACTCACGGTATTATCCACAGACTTGTTGCTGAAGCTATAGACGAGCTCGGAGTTCAGGGCAGAACCATCGGTGTTGCATCTGTAGGATGTTCTGTATTCACATATAACTATTTCAACTGCGATATGGTTCAGGCTGCTCACGGCAGAGCTCCCGCAGTTGCAACAGGCGTTAAGCGTTCCGACCCCGAAAACAACGTTGTTTTCACATATCAGGGTGACGGTGACCTTGCTGCTATCGGTACTGCTGAAACAGTTCACGCTGCTGCAAGAGGCGAAAACATCACCGTTATCTTCGTTAACAACGCAATTTACGGTATGACAGGCGGCCAGATGGCTCCCACAACTCTCCCTGGTCAGGTTACACAGACATCCCCCTACGGCAGAGACACAAGCAAAGTAGGTTTCCCCGTTAAGGTTTGCGAAATGCTTTCAAACGTTGACGGTGCTACATACCTTGAAAGAGTTGCAGTCAACAACGTAAAGAACGTTAAAAATGCAAAGAAGGCTATCAAAAAGGCTTTCCAGAATCAGCTTGACGGCAAGGGTTTCTCCCTTGTTGAAGTTGTTTCAACCTGCCCCACAAACTGGGGTCTCACACCCGAAAAAGCTCTCGAGTGGCTTGAAGAGAATATGCTTCCCTACTATCCCCTCGGTGTTTATAAGGATAAGTACGCAGAAAAGGAGGATAAATAATTATGACTCATCAGATTCTTCTCGCAGGTTTCGGCGGTCAGGGTATCCTCTTTTCAGGTAAGTTTCTTGCTTATGACGGACTTATCGAAGACCGCCAGGTAAGCTGGCTCCCCTCATACGGTCCTGAAATGAGAGGCGGTACCTGCAACTGCTCCGTTATCCTCAGCGATACACAGATCGGCTCCCCCATTGTTGCAAACCCCAACATTCTTATCGCTATGAACCTCCCCTCACTTGATAAGTTCGAGAACGATGCAGTTCCCGGCGCAAAGATTTTTGTTGACAGCTCTCTCATTGACCGCAAGGTTAACAGAGACGACGTTGATGCTTATTACATCCCCGCAACAAAGATGGCTTCAGACGAGGGCCTCACAGGTCTTGCAAACATGATTATGATCGGTTATATGATCAAAAAAGCAGGCGTTATGCCCTACGAAAACGTTGAAAAGGTTATGGCAAAGGTTGTTCCTGCAAAGAAGCAGACAATGCTTGCTCTCAACATCAAGGCTGTTGAGCTCGGTTATAACTTTGAATAATTATTAAGGAGAACTCAGATGCTTGAATTAAAAGAAATCGGTCTGCGAGTTGCTTCTCTTCGTGAAATGTGCGATTTATCTGCTCAGGATATGGCTGAAAAGCTTGAAATATCAGAAGACGATTATATTGCCTTTGAACACGGAGAATATGATTTTGCAATCAGCACACTCAACAACATTGCTCTCATTCTCGGTGTTGATATTCTCGATATCATCAGCGGTGAATCACCCCGTCTTTCATCCTGCACGGTTGTTAAGAAGGGCAAGGGCTTCGTTGTTAACCGCAACCCCGGTTACGAATTTTCTCATCTTGCATACACCTTTAAAGATAAGAAGGCAGAGCCCTTCCTTGTAACTATCGAACCCAACGGCAACCCTCCCGTTATGGATGAACATGAGGGTCAGGAATTCGATTACGTGCTTTCAGGTCAGATGATGCTCTACATCGGTGACATCTGCTATGAACTCAACGAAGGTGACAGCGCATATTTCGATTCCACTATTCCCCATGCACACAAAAATATCGGCGAGGGCCCTGCACAGTTCATTGCTCTCGTTCTGAAATAATCCAAACGGAGAAAGAGATTTTATGGCGATTTACGAAAAATTTATAGGCAGAACAAGAGATTCATTCGTTTCTCTTCAGGACTGCCAGGAGAACTTCAAAATCACCTGTGATGACAGCTTCAACTTTGCCTATGACGTTATCGACGTGCTCGGCACAGAGAAACCTGACAAAGAAGCACTCCTTTATATTTCCAACGTTGGTGAAGAGAAACGCTTCACCTTCGGCGATATGAAAAGACTTTCAGACAAGGCTGCGAACTATTTTGTTTCTCAGGGCGTTAAAAAAGGTGATCCCGTTCTTCTCGTTCTCAAGAGAAGCTACCTTTTCTGGATTGTTACTCTCGCCCTCAATAAAATCGGTGCAATAATGGTACCTGCCTCGAATATGCTCAAGGCAAAGGACTACGTTTACCGTTGCAACAAGGCAGAAATCAAGTATGCTCTTATCACGGGCGACGATGAGTGCACCGAATATTTCGACGGTGGTGAAGGTCAGTACGAAACTATCCTCAAGAAGTTTGTCACAAAGCACAAAAACGTTGAGGGTTGGATTGACTTTGAAGAAGGTTTTGAAAAGGCTGACGAAAGCTGGACAAGACCCACGGGCGATGCCGCAACAACCGTTAAGGATACGATGATTATCAACTTCTCATCAGGTACAACCGGTTACCCCAAAATCATTGCTCACGATTTCAAATATCCTCTCGGTCACATTATGACTGGTGTTTTCTGGCACCACGTTGTTGACGGAGGTGTTCATTTCACAGTTTCCGACACAGGCTGGGCAAAATCCCTCTGGGGTAAATACTACGGTCAGTGGATGGGTGAAACCGTTGTTATGGTTTATGACTTTGATAAGTTTGAAGGTGCGGACATTCTCTCCAAGCTTGAAAAATACAAGGTCACAACCTTCTGCGTACCGCCCACAATGTACCGCCTTATGCTTCAGAATGACGTCAGCAAATACGATCTTTCATCAATCGTACACTGCTGCACAGCAGGCGAAGCACTCAACGCAGATATTTTCAATAAGTGGAAGGAAGCAACGGGTCTTGAAATTCACGAAGGCTTCGGCATGAGTGAAACTCCCGTCAGCATCTGCACACTTTACCCCTGGACGAAACCCGTTCCCGGTGCTATCGGCTTCCCTGCCCCCGGTCTCAAGGTTCACATCCTTGATGATGACGGTAACCACTGCCAAAGAGGTACTATCGGTGAAATCTGCATCAAAGCTCCTTCACCCGAAGAGCATCCCTGCGGTGTTGTTGCAAGTTACAACTTCAGCGAAGAAGAAACAGCTGATGCTTACAGAGGCGGATTTTTCCACACGGGTGACCTCGCTTACAGAGATGAGCAGGGACGCTTCGTATACTTCGGCAGAAACGATGACGTTATCAAATCATCGGGCTACAGAATCGGTCCCTTCGAGATTGAAAGCGTTATGCTCGAGCACCCATCTGTTCTTGAAGTTGCGGTTACAGGTGTGCCCGACCCCGTAAGAGGTTTCATTGTTAAGGCAACAGTTGTTCTTCGTGAAGGTTTTGAAGGTTCTCCCGAGCTTGTCAAGGAGCTTCAGACCTACGTTAAGGTCAACACCGCACCTTATAAATATCCCCGTATAATTGAATTTGTCGATGCTCTGCCCAAGACATTCAGCGGCAAGGTCAGACGAGTTGCAATCAGAAACGGTGAAAAAGAATAAACTGATTAAAGGCTTGTATGGTTTTCCGTACAAGCCTTTTTATTATTTAAACATATAAAATACCGCAACAACTGCAAAACCGAGGATTATCCGATAAATACCGAATGCAGTAAAATCACGTCTGCGTACGTAATCCATAAGGAATTTTATTGAAAGCATAGAAACAGCAAACGCAACCGCCATACCTATAATAAGAGTCAGAAATTCAGCCTGTGAAAATGCAAATCCGAATTTAAGAATTTTGAGCAGACTTGCTCCGAGCATGGTAGGTACGGCAAGAAAAAAGGTAAATTCTGCTGCGGCGGTGCGTGATACTCCGAGCAAAAGTGCACCTGTTATCGTCGCTCCCGAACGTGAAGTGCCCGGTATCATAGAAAGCACCTGAAACAATCCGATGAACAGAGAGGTTTTCAAATCAATACCGGCAAGAGTAAACACTTTCGGAGGCACGTTTCTGTTTCTTCTTTCGATTATAATGAACGCAATACCGTAAACAATAAGCATTACCGCAATTGTAACCGGTGAACCGAAATTAGCTTCAAGCCAATCATCAAAAAGAAAGCCAAGCACTGCCGACGGCACACACGCAGCCGCTACCCGAACCCATATCGATATGATATTTTTATCAACAGAAAGCTTTCGTTTGCTGATTGCAAAAGGAAACATCCTGCTCCAGAACATAGCAACAACTGCAAGTATTGCTCCAAGCTGAATGACAACGAAAAACATCCGCTTGAATTCCTCCGTCATATTCAGCGGTATAAATGCATCAAAAAGGAGCATATGCCCCGTACTGCTCACGGGCAACCATTCCGTTACACCCTCAATGATGCCGATAATAACCGTTTTTATAAGCTCAATCAAATCAAATGTCATAGTCCGCCTGCCTAACATAAAATATACATTATAAATATATGTACAGAGCAAAAAAATATCCCGAAGTCTTCTGACTTCGGGATTATCTGTTTACTGTACGCTGAAAAGGATATCGCCGTATGAGGGATAGGGCCAATATTTTGTGCTGACCATTGATTCTGCAGCGTCAACATCAGATCTGATGCTTTCCATTGCAGGAAGAATGATATCCTTATACATATTAGCAACCTCAAGCTTATTTTCGCAGGAGTTGACTCTTTCAAGCTCTTTTTCAAATGCAAGAATCTTTTCGCAGATCGCTGCACTCAATTCTGAAAGTTTTGCAACAGTTGACATCTCATAGGTGCAGGGAGCCGCAGGGCATACACCCTTGACTGTCAGCACACCGCCGCTGAGTACACCGATATATTCGCTGATTGCAGGAAGAATATCCTTATTGACCATATCAATCATTGTGAGAGCCTCGATGTTAATGGTCTTGCAATAGTTTTCAAGATAGATTTCGTATCTTGCCTCAAGCTCTTCTTTGGTGAAAACCTTGTGATTTGCAAAAAGCTCAACACTCTTTTCGCTGATAAGAGCAGGAAGACAATCAGGAGTTGTTCTGAGGTTTGAGAGACCTCTGTTTTCAGCCTCTTTTATCCACTCGTCATCATAACCGTTGCCGTTGAAAATAATTCTCTTGTGGTCTTTGATAGTCTTTTTGATGAGAGAGTTGAGTGCCTCTTCAAAGTTATCAACGTTTTCAAGTCTGTCAGCATATGATTTGAGTGATTCGGCAACCGCTGTATTAAGAGCAATATTTGCACTTGAAATCGAGTTTGCCGAACCGAGCATTCTGAACTCAAACTTATTACCTGTAAATGCAAAAGGAGAAGTTCTGTTTCTGTCGGTTGTATCCTTGGGGAATCTGGGAAGAACGTGAACGCCTACCTTCATCTGAACTTTTTCTTTTGCGTCGTAGGCATCACCGTTTTCAATTGCCTCGAGGATATCGTTAAGCTCATCACCGAGGAACATTGAAACAACTGCGGGAGGTGCTTCGTGAGCACCGAGACGGTGGTCGTTACCCGCTGTTGCAACTGAAATACGGAGCAAATCCTGATAGTTATCAACAGCCTTGATTACTGCGCAGAGGAAAAGAAGGAACTGTGCGTTCTCATAGGGTGTTTCACCGGGTTCAAGGAGGTTAACACCTGTATTGGTCTGGATTGACCAGTTGTTATGCTTACCGCTGCCGTTTACACCCTTAAAGGGTTTTTCGTGAAGGAGACATACAAGACCGTGTTTTCTTGCAACCTTCTGCATAATCTCCATTGTGAGCTGATTGTGGTCTGCAGCAATATTTGTCGTTGTGCAAACGGGAGCAAGTTCGTGCTGTGCAGGTGCACCCTCATTATGCTCTGTTTTGGCAAGAATACCGAGCTGCCAGAGTTCTTCATCAAGGTCTTTCATATATGCGGCAACTCTCGGCTTGATGCTTCCGAAATAGTGGTCATCCATTTCCTGACCCTTGGGAGGCTTTGCACCGAAAAGAGTTCTGCCCGTATAACGAAGGTCTTTTCTTTTATCATAGACCTCTTTATCGATAAGGAAATATTCCTGCTCGGGGCCAACGGTTGTTTTGACCGCTGTCATTTCCTGTCCGAAGAGTTTCATAATTCTGACAGTCTGCTTGCTGATAGCTTCCATTGAGCGAAGAAGAGGTGTTTTCTTATCGAGAGCTTCGCCGCCGTAGGAGCAGAATGCCGTCGGAATATAAAGTACGCCTTCTTTAATGAACGCATATGATGTGGGGTCCCAAGCGGTATAGCCTCTTGCTTCAAAGGTTGCACGCAGACCTCCCGAGGGGAATGATGATGCATCGGATTCGCCCTTTACAAGCTCCTTACCCGAAAATTCCATAATGACAGTTCCGCTTTCGCAGGGAGAAATAAAACTGTCGTGCTTTTCGGCAGTGATGCCCGTCATAGGCTGGAACCAATGGGTATAGTGGGTTGCTCCCTTTTCAATTGCCCAATCCTTCATTGCGTTTGCAACAACGTTGGCAACACTCAGATCAAAGCGCTTGTTATCCTGAATCGCCTATTTCATTGCCTTATATGTTTCTTTGGGCAGACGGGATTTCATCGTT
>JAGBUT010000168.1 GCA_017630695.1 Clostridia bacterium | reverse complement strand
TGAGGGCAGTCGGAGGGTACACCGCTGTGCATATTGCCGAGCTGTGTTCTGATAAAAGCATCGAAAAGCCAGTTGAGATTTTTGTTATCGCTTTCAAATGAGCAGGTCACGGGGCAATCGGAGTGAACGACGTCAACTCTGACAACCTCGATATCCGCATCAACTCTGAAATAGCGGAAGCCGTGCCAAGTGAAGTGGGGAATATATTCACGGTCTGTGCCGTCGGCAACGAATTCCTCACTCTGATAGCCGTCCTCAAACTGAATGCCGTACCACTTCCTTGTTTCGTAAAGCTCCTCGGCATAGTTTGCGATGAACTTTCTGCCAGTTTCCTTGCACTTGAAAACGGCATAACCCGTGATGTTTTCGCCTGCATCGTAGAGCTTTCTTTCGCCCTCGTCTTTGAGAAGAACGGGTTTGATTGAACGGATAACCTTATCCGCAGGTGAGAACTGAATATGGAAATCGGATTCGGGAGGATTGACAACGGTGCTTTCTGCGAAGCCTTCACCGTTGTAATCAGCCTTCTCGCATCCGTGGGGATAGAGTGTGTAATCGTGCTTTTCACCGTTATAGAGGTTGTTATAGGTGATGAATCCCTTGTGAGCGAGGGTTGTTTCGTCGCAGATAACCTCGCCGCTTTCTTTCTCGATGATATAGCAAAGCTTCGGGTCACCGAATCTGACAACACCCTCTGCGTGGCGGCTGACCTGATTATAATATCCGTTACCTACGATGACGGTCATAACGTTTTCGCCATCCTGAAGATAATCGGAGATATCGTATTTCATACAGTAGATGCGGAAGGACATATCGTCGTTGAGTTTATAGACGAGCTTCTGCAAATCTCTCCATTCATAGCAGGTGGCGTTGGGTACGAGCAAATCGTCGCTGACCTTTTTGCCGTTGATATAAAGCTTGAAGAAACCGAGACCGCAGATTGTGATTTCAGCCTTTTCGCCCTTTTTTGCGGTGAATACTTTTCTGAAAAGGGGAGCGTCACTTCCGTTGCAGACAATCCATTTTGCGTTTTTGAAAATCTGTTCGTGTTTCATTTTTATTCCTCCTGCTCTAATTCGGTAAGCCTTGCATTCCATTCTTCCCATTCTTCCATAAGAGAAAGCTGCTCGGCTGTGAGGGATTCTATTTTTTCGGTATATTCGATAACACTCTGGTAATCTGCCGAAACCTCGGGGGTTGAAAGCTCGGCTGTGAGCCTTGCAATCTCGCTGTCCAGACGGTCAATTTCAGCTTCGCCTCGCTTGATTTTGCCGCTTAAACGGTTGATTTCACTCGCACGCTCTTTGCGGAGCTTATAGCTGTTGACCTTCGTTTCGGCTTTTTTCGGCTTTTCTTTTGCCTGATTGAGAGCAATCATGGCATAGTCGTTATAGTCACCGTCGAATTTTTCGAATTCATCGGTTTTCATTCTGTAAATTTTTGTTGAGAGCTTGTTGATGAAATATCTGTCGTGCGAAACGGCAATGATTGTGCCGTCGAAATCCTCAAGAGCCGCTTCAAGCACTTCTCTTGACGGAATATCGAGGTGGTTTGTAGGCTCGTCGAGTAAAAGCACGTTTGCACCCGAAAGCATCAGCTTTAGCAGGCAGAGTTTGGCTTTTTCACCGCCGCTTAAATTATCAACGCTCTTGAAAACGTCGTCACCTCTGAAAAGGAAAAGCGCAAGATAACTGCGCACCTTTGTTTCGGTGAACAGGCGGTGCTCATCCCAGATTTCATCGATAACGGTTTTGCCTCCGCGCAGACTTTCGAGGCTCTGGTCGAAATAACCGACCCTGACGTTTGCTCCGAAATTGAAGGTGCCCTCATCCGCAGATTGCTGACGGGTGAGAATTCGCAGAAGCGTTGTTTTGCCGCAACCGTTTGAGCCGAGAATGAACACACGGTCATTTTTATAAACCGACATATCGGCGTTTCTGAAAAGCACCTTTGAGCCGAAGGCTTTTGCGAGGGAGCTGACCTTGAGCACGTCGTTACCCGTTTCGCATTCGGGTTCGAATTTCATTCGCATTTTTGCGAGTGACGGCTCGGGCTCGATGAGTTCAGCCTTCTTTTTCTCAAGCATTTTTCTCTTGCTTTCGGCAGTGATGAAGTTTCGCTATCTTGCGAAAGAGCGTTGCTGCTCGATGATGCCTTCGATATGCTTGATTTCCGCCATAAGGTTTTCGTACTGACGTCTTTCGCTTTCAAGTCTCTCTTCTTTGAGCTTGAGATAGGTTGAGTAATTACCCTTTGAGCAATAAGCCTTTTTGTGGGCAATTTCAACTGTTTTATTTGTGATTTTATCAAGGAAATATCTGTCGTGGGAGATAACGATGACCGTGCCCTTATATCCTGCAAGGAAGCCTTCGAGCCACTCCGTGCCTGCGATATCGAGGTGGTTTGTAGGCTCGTCCAGCAAAAGCAGGTCGGAGCCGCTTAAAAGGAGTTTGCACATACTCAGTTTCGAACGCTGACCGCCGCTGAGCTTATCGCAGGTGAGATTGAAATCATCTTCACTGAAGCCGAGACCGATGAGTGCGGCTCTTGTGCGGCTTCTGAAGGTCAGACCCTCTTTCTCCTGAAACTCTTCGTGGAGTTTATTCTGCCTTTCAATCAGCTCGTTGCGGTTGCCGAGATGCGAATCGATTGCCGCGGCAACCTCTTCCATTTCTCTTTCCATCTCCATAAGAGGTTCAAAAACACTTAATGCTTCATCATAAACCGTTCTTACGGAGCCGTGGCAG